>JACPWC010000069.1 GCA_016197225.1 Chloroflexota bacterium | reverse complement strand
AGTAAAGCAGGCCGCCGAGGAAGATGCTGGTGTACATGGACACCATTCGATCCGACCAGGCCACTTTCCAGCCCAGGGCCTCGTTGCCGGCAAACTGGCGCAGGATGAGCGGGTTGTTGGTGTTCTGCCAGGCGGCCTGAATTTCTTGCAAGGCGTACATCGTTCTGGGGCCGAACAGGAAATACGACCGCTGGGGCAGTTGATGGCATTGGGTGGAGTAAATCGCATAAATGATTTCACCTGCACCCGTCCAACCGAGGCGCATGAACACGGGCGCCAGCCAGGGCAACCCAACGTACAAGCCCAACAGAATAGTGATGGCAAGCAACCAGTGTCGGCTAAACCCTAGCACCAGGCGGTTAGCCAAAATGGCGGCGCTCCGTTTTTGGAGGGCGGCAACTTTATCGGTGGCGAGCGTTGACATGAGAGTTTCTCCCTTTGGCATCAGGTTGGTGGCAGGCGGAACGTGCTGGCGACTCGCTTGCCTCGATGGACGACGATCTGACTGGCGCTATCCCAGCGTAGTTCAAGGTAGGGCAACGGGCGAACCGCCGGCCCGCGAATGACCTGCCCATCTGCCGTGAAGCGACTGCCGTGACAGGGGCAGGCGAATCCACCGTCTGGCTGTGGGTGAACGAGGCAACCGAGATGAGTGCAGACATTATCGAGCACATAATAGCCGCCTTCATCCTTTTGCAGGAAGACGCGCGCCCGTTCGATGTGGACTGGAAGCGGCGGTAAACTTTGCGGCGAGCCTAAAGCAATCACGGTTGGATCCGGCCCGGGCGGTTGATAACCGATGAACCGTAAAACTTGTCGAAACATGAGGAGCGCCGGAATGGCCCATGTCCAACCCAGGGATTTCAGGAATGCGCGGCGGGTAAAGTTGTGGAAGTCTTTCATTCCTGGATAATTACCTTCGTTCCACGTATTTGTAATCCAACCGTCCACCGTCGGGGTGAGGCCGCGAGACCAGGCGGATGCGCTTGGGCGTCACCCGGCCCAGCGGCACACCTGCCGGCCATTCTGCTGGGTTGTTCGCTTGCAGGCTCCGCCACGAACGGGACAGCAACGTGCTGGCAAATGCCGCCCCACTCAGTTTGAGAAAGTCACGCCGCGAAAGCGCCTTCATCTTCACCTTCTACCCATCTGTCGTGGCCCCATCTTGAAGACTTTAATGCCAATGCCCGGTCAACCCCTAGCGTCGAATAGCGGGTTTTGCCGCACGCCATTTGGCGTATACAGGATCAGAAGACTGGTCGGTGATGCGCCGGCCACTGCGACTGGCGACAAACGTCATGTGACGCGCTTAATGGCGTATACGAAATTACGCCATATCGCGCTTGGCTGGCAGGGATAGAGTGAGATAGTCTTTCTCTGGAGGCAAACAAATGACTCGCAAAACTCTTTTTTTCGGCCTCGTGCTCTCTGCGCTCACACTAGGCGTCGCGGCGTGCTCCGCCGCTCAGGCCCCAGCGGCGGCTACCCCTGCCCCCAGCGCGCAAACCAACATCGAGCCTACAGCGCCCCCAACTCCGTCAGAGGTAGAGCAATCCTTGGCCCGGTTTGATTCGCAAGGCGCAGTGGAGTTCGTCGTCACACCCCTCAACCTGACGACGCCCAACGAGACCCTGGACTTCGATATTTCACTCAACACCCATTCGGTTGACCTATCGTGGGACCTGGCCGCACAGTCTGTATTGACTACGGACACAGGGTTGGAAGTGAAAGGTTTGAATTGGCCTGTCGGGGGCGGCCACCACTACGAAGGCACCCTGACGTTCCCGACGAAAACGGCGGATGGCAAGTTTTTGCTTGACGGCGCAAAGACGTTGACGCTGACCATCCAGGATGCAGGTGTGGCCTCGCGTATGTTTGAGTGGGAGTTGTCGCAGTAAGATGTTGCGACGCCGCTTCGCCCCGATCGTCTTAATCGCCATCGGCGCTCTCTTGATGATGGGCGCGGTGGAGTGGTTGGCTTTCTCGCATGGAGTGACCTGACAATGAACATGAACAAAAAGCACATCCTGATTATGCTGGCCTGCTGTTTGATCCCGCTGGTGGTGCTGGCGGCAGTTTTCGTATTCAAGATACCAGCCAACAGTGTGGTTTTCTTCGGCATTCTCCTGCTATGCCCGGCCCTGCACTTGCTGATGATGAAGAACATGATGGGCCATGATCACAGCGGGCATTCTCACCCGACTCCTCATCCGCACAGCCCGGCGGCGAACGTTCAGCCGCCACAACTTCCCGCAGGCGAGAAGAAGGACTGAAGGACACCAGGGAGGAAGCCCTGGCTTATATTGACGAGCTTGTCACCAAACGGCCTGCTCGTAGGGCAGATTCAGTTCGGTACGCATTCCAAGTTCGGTTGTCACAATGCTACCTCCTGCAAGACATATCGCTAAATCATGGCATGCCCCCCATTCCCCCACCAGGCATTCCTGTTGCCATCATATTGTTCGGCATGGGCGTGGACATCATGTTGGGTGCACCGGACGGCATCATCGTGGGCATGGTGGCGGACGCGCTCCCCGCTCCACCGCCGGGTATCCCGATAGGCATGGCGCTGGGCATTATAAAGGGCATCCCGGTTGGCATTATGGTCGGCATGGCGACAGGCGCCATCGTCGGCATAGCCGTGCCACTCATCACGCCCTGGCCGTCGGACATCATACTGCTCCCGACATTCATCATGTTCTGACCCGTGCTCATCGTCACTGCACTGCTGTCCATCATCTGCTGACCAGCGGTCTTCATTGCCTCGCCGTCGGTCATCATCTGCTGGCCTTGCGCCGTCATGGCGGCATCGTTGGCCGCTTGACCCTTTTCCAGCATGGCATTCCCGGCAGCGATCATTTTGTCCCCGGCATCCATCATGGCCTGGCCCTGGGCCTGCATCATGCTGGCGGCGCTCATCATCATCTGGCCATTGTTTTGCAGGGTGATTCCGGCCGCCATCATCGTCTGGCCGTTAGTCTGCACCGCTTGTTCATTGGTGACCATTGTCTGTCCGGCTTGTTGTGTCTGGGGGTTGGTTGTTGAGCAGGCGGACAGGGCGAGGGCTGCAATCAGGCCAAAGGCCATCAGCAATACCATTTTGAGTTTCATCATAGAGTTACCTCCGTGTGGCTAATAAAAGAAACCCGCCTTCGTGAATGAAGGCGGGTTATTTCTCTAGTTGCTGGTGTTACGAGTTGCTCGGCGGGACGAAGTTTCCATGGCAGCCGCCGGGGCCGAAGCCTGTGCCAGCACCCGCGCCCATTTGAGAGATCATCCACGCATAGTTGCCGGCCATGTGGCCGAGCATCTGGTCGGCCTGCGCCTGGGTGAGCGCGCCATCAGCCACCGCTTTATCCAGCCCGGCCTTCGCCGATGTTTCCAGCGCGGCGGCCAGTTGCTCCTGACTCACGCCCTGCGCTTCTGCTATCTGGGTCAGGGTTTTGCCCGACGCAAGTTGTTCGTTCAACCCATCCGGCGTGAGGTTGAGTGCGTCGGCGAGGCCGTTCCACACAAGGGTGTGCACGCTTCGCGCACCATTGGTGGTCATCCACTGGTGCATGTTGTTCACGCCAAGCGAGGCATAGCCGTCGCCATTCTGGGCGAAGTTGCCCACACTTGCCCCGGGTGCAAGCGCCGGGGTCATGCCAGCACTGCCGCCCATCATGCCATAGCCGCTATTGCCGCCCATCATCCCGTAGCCGTTGCCCCATGGCGCTGGCGGGGTTTGGGTCTGAGCGAAGACGAAGCCTGCGCCGAGCGCGGCGATTGCCAGGACTGCTACTGTTGCGATAACTGCGATTTTCAAGGTGTTCATGTTTTTATCCTCCGGGCTTCTGCCCAATAGTTTGTTTCAAGATTTGATTGCATGATAGCCGGAGGGTTTGAAGAACTGATGAAGAGGCGATGCGCTTTGGGTGAAGAGGGGATACGCCATTTGGCCTATTCGGGGCAGATTGGCTCACACTGTCGCCAATATCAATAATCCCATCGCCACCACACCGCCGCCGAGAACCAGCCGCACCCACTCCTTGTGATGCAAATTCCAATGGGCGAGCCGGTTGAGCGTGGGGCGAGCTGAAGCCGCTAGCAGAATGGCGACCAGCGGCAGGATGAATACGACGTTGTACAGCACAAGATAGCTGTAGCCCAACAGCGCCGTAGGTTGCAACGCCAGCAAGCTGAGCACGCCGAGATAGACCGCCCCACTGCACGGCACGGTGCACAGGCCGATGAGAAAACCGCCGACGATCAACGCCGGAATGGTGGCCTTCTTTGCCGATTGCCGCGCAATCTCGCCCACCTTTCCCGGCGCTTGCAACCGCCAGCCCAGCTCAGGCAGAAAGTAATCTTTCAACATCCACAACCCAAACAGAATCGCCAGGAGCGCGCCGAAGCGAGCCGGAACGTGTTGCCGGGTGAAGAAATCCAGCGATTTGAGCAAGCCAACGCCAAGCGCCAAATAGGTGAGGAAAACTGCCGCAATGTAGATTGACCCGAGGCCCAACATCCGCAAGCGGAGAGTGTTCACACTTTGTTCTCCAGCCTGGAGGGTGGTGAGCAGGGCGGTGATGAACAGCAACAGCACGGTGAAGGCGCACGGATTGATGCCGTCAACAACCCCGGCGACGACCACCGTCGGGAGCGTGATTTGAGGCAGATACCTCTGCATCGCCTCGGCAGGCGCGTTGGGATGCCAGAAGCCGGTAAGGGCGATTGCGCCAAGAGCCATCGCGCTGAGCGCAGAGAAGACGGCGATGCGGCGAATATGAGTAGCGGTCATTATCTATCCCTCGACGATGAGCGTGCCTTGCATGGTGGGATTGGCCCGCCCACCACAGCAGATGTCGCAATAGAACGTGTACGTGCCGGCTTTGGCGGGAGTGAAGGTGGCGTAGTTCGTGCCTTCAGGAGGGGCGATGATGCTCACGCCAAGTTCGTCCACCGCCCACTGGTGCTTGCCGCCGCCGTCGGTGTGGTGCGAATTGTCGAGGCTGGTCAGGCGGACCGTGACCGGCTGGCCGACCTTGAGGCGGACGAGTTTCAGGTCGAATCCGCCCATGTCAGCGGTAACATCAATGACATTGCCGGCCATCGGTAGCAACGCGGGCTTGAGGAAGGCTGTCACCAGAAAATAGCCAGCCAGGCTCAACACGGCGATGCCGATCCCGGCAAAAGCAATGGCGCGGATTCTTTGCTCGCGCTGGCGGGCACGCTTATGTGCTTCGCGATCTTTGTGTGGCATGTGCATCTCTCCTATCTACGGTTGGAATGTTGATGGTCGAATCTTAGTGTTCGGTTGTAGTCTAGCGCGCTGGCGGTCAAAGGGGAGGCGTTAAATAGCGCATTTGTTACCCGCCATTTAGCCTATGCAAGGATCACAGATCTGGTGTCGAGTTTTGAAAGGGTGATGAGAAACGGTTAATCTTTGACGCTGATGGAGAGGCCCATCCCCGGATGGAGTGTGCAGAGCGCCGTGTAAGTGCCCTCGGCGGCAGGTGCTGTCCAGGTTACAGTTTGCGTAGTGTTGCCAGGCAGGTTCAGGAAGGGGATGCCCGCCTCCTGGCTGACGAAGTTGTGCAGATACGGGTCGTCGTTGGTCACCACGAAGCGCACGGTCTCGCCGGGTCTGACGACGATCTCCGCCGGGGTGAAGCGCAGATTGAGAGCGGTGATTTGAATTTCCTCGTCCACTGGAACAGGGGTCGCACCTACAGGTGTCGGCACGGCGGTTGGGGCAGATTGACCATAGCCATACCCGCCCATCATCCCCCCTCCTCCCATCATCCCACCGCCCATGTGTCCGCCACCCATCATTCCCCCACCATCCATCATGCCGCCCGACCCATAACTGTAGCCCGGCGCGGGAGTCGGTTGATAATTGGCAAGAGGCTGCGCAACACTGCACGCGCTCAACATCAGCGCGACGACGAGGGCCAGCAATCCCTTAGCAATGAATTTGACGTTGTTGTTCATAAGCACACTCCTCTCAGCTTGACTGTGAGCCAGTGTAGCCAAGTTGAGTGAAGAGCCAATGCGGAACGGGTGAAGATTCGATGAAGGTTACGGCTTCGCTACGGCTTGGCCTTAATCCCCTCCAGCTTCGTGTTCTTCAACATCAACGCATTGATCGCCACGAGCAGGGACGAGCCGGACATGGAGATGGCGGCGATCTCCGGGCGCAATATCAACCCAAAAGCTGGATAAAACAACCCGGCGGCGATGGGGAAGGCGATGGTGTTGTAGCCCGCCGCCCACCACAGGTTCTGGTGCATCTTGCGCAAGGTGGCCCGGCTAAGGGTGATTGCACCGATCACGTCGAACGGGTCGGACTTCATCAGTACCACATCGGCGGTCTCCATCGCCACATCGGTACCCGCGCCGATGGCGATGCCCACGTCGGCTTGCGCCAGCGCGGGGGCGTCGTTGATTCCGTCGCCCACCATTGCCACTAACTTGCCCTGCGATTGCAGTTCCTTCACTTTGTCGGCTTTCTGGCCCGGCAAGACTTCGGCGAAGACCGTTTTGATTCCCAGTTCGCCTGCGATGCGTTCAGCGGTAGCACGATTGTCGCCGGTGAGCATGGCAACCTGCACGCCCATTGAAGTCAATTTCTCTACCGCGAGTTTGGCGTTGGGCCGCACCGCGTCGGCGATTGCGATAAAGCCCGCAAACTTGCCGTTGGCGGCGGCGTACACCACCGTGCGCCCCGCGCCTTCCAGTGAACTGGCCTGGTCACTGAATCCATCAGCGGGTGTTCTGACGACTGCTCTGCAGAAGCGACCAACTTTAGAAAGTAATCGGTGGGCAGTTGGGAGTGTTCAGTCTGACTGTTCACTGCCCACCGTTCACTGATCACTATTTCTACCACTTGCGGCTTGCCCTCGGTGAGCGTGCCGGTCTTGTCGAAGATAATGGCCTGTAGTTTAGCGGCCTGTTCAAGGGCGGTGGCGTTCTTGTACAGGATGCCGTTCTGCGCGCCGAGGCCGGTGCCGACCATCACCGCGGTCGGCGTGGCGAGGCCAAGCGCATCGGGGCAGGCGATGACGACGACGGTGATGGCCAATGTGAGCGCCCATACCGTTTTGTCCATCCCTGCCGGAATCGCCGTGCCGCCGAGGAAATACCAGCCGAAGAACGTCGCCAATCCGAAGATGACGGCGGCGGCCACCAGCCACTGCGCGGCCCGGTCGGCCAATCGCTGTGAGGGCGCTTTGGAGTTCTGCGCCATCTGCACCAATTTGACGATTTGCGCCAGAGCGGTATCTGCGCCCACTTTGGTGGCGCGAAACTTGAATGTGCCGGTCTTGTTGATGCTCGCGCCGACCACGGCGGCGCCGACTTCCTTCTTCACCGGCAAACTCTCGCCTGTGAGCATGGATTCGTCCACGCTTGACTCGCCTTCCAGGACCACGCCATCCACCGGGACTTTGTCGCCGGGGCGGATGAGAACGACGTCGCCCAGCAGAACTTCGGAGGTCGGCACTTCGACCGGTTGCCCGCCCCGGATGACGGTGGCTTTGGGCGGTGTGAGGTTCATCAGCGCCTGAATAGCCTGCGAGGCTCCGGCGCGGGCGCGCATTTCCATCCAGTGGCCGAAGAGGACAAAGGCCAGCAGAAGCACCGCCGCTTCGTAGAACACCTCGCCCTCGAAGAAGAAGGTGGCGGCGACGCTGAAGAGGTACCCGGCCAGTACGGAGAGCGTGACCAGCACAGCCATGTTGAGGGTACGATTCTTCAAGCCGCGCCACGCGCCGATGTAAAACACCCAACCGCCATAGAGCACAGCGGGAGTCGCGAGCAGGAACGAGAGCACTTCATTGGACAACCCAAGCGGCAAGGGCAACTGGATATTGAAGTAATCCGTGAACAACGGCGAGTACAGGAAAACCGGGATGGCAAGGATGAAGGCGACGAGGAAGCGGTTGCGCATGTCACGCACCATGCCTTCCATGCCCATGCCTCCGCCATGGCCCATCTCGTGGGCCATCGCTTCCATCTCGCCAGCGGCCATATCGTGCCCGGCATGTACGTCGGCCTTCGCGGCGGGTTTGGTTGCGGGCACAACGTGTCCGGCATGTTCATCGGCTTTGGTCGCTGATGATGCGGACGGCATGGCATGTCCGGCGTGCGCGGCCACATCGTGTCCCGCGTCCGTCATCGCCACCGCGGGCGGGTCGCCCGGTTTGGCGAGGTGCTCCGGCAGAGCCTCGCCTGCGCACCCGTAGCCGCAGTCGGCCACGCATTTTTTGATTTCAGCCAGCGTCACCGAGTCGTCGTGATAGACGGTGGCCGTGCCGGTCATAAAGTTCGTTTCGACTTTGTGGATGCCGGGATGCTGGCACATTTTCTTCTCGACGCCGCCGGGCGAGAGCACCGACTCGATACCCTCGAGTTTGATGACAGTGGTTTTCATAAGTCTTGCCTCCAATGCGATGAGTGTATGCGATTTGCAGTGTTGCGGGGAGCGTTATTCGGCGTGTTTGCAGATGCGCCGTTTGGCGGAGGGAAAGATTAGGGCAAAATTAGCGAGATTGTATGCCGTCAATCCTCATCGGTCGGATGCTCGATCTCACCAGCCATAAAACAGTCAGGGGCGGTTTCAAAAGCATGCAGACAGGCGCGAGCGCAGAAGTAGACGCACTGACCCCGATACAGGACACTGGGGTAGCGGCTGGGATCGCTTATTTTGCCTCCGCAAGCTGTGATGGCTTGAGGTTCTTCGAATGGCACTGTTGGGTTCACGCTGGTATTTACTTTACTCATAGTTGTTTGCTGGCTCGGCCCATAATACCCTATTCTCCCTGTTGTTTCCAATTCTGCCTGGCAGTTGCAGGCAGTTGTGTGCACGCAAAACATGTCAGCCAAATCCGGCTGAGGAGGCCGCATCCCTAGATGCGGCCTAAGTTCGCGTCCGGGGATGCGAACTCCGCGACAACCTTTGCGTGCACACTGGCAGTTACTTTATCCAGCGGTAAACAGCAAACTAAAGGCAAAGACTATAAAGGTGGCCGCGTTGACGAGGACGGCGTTATTCCACAATCAACTTTCCGCGCAGCATCCCCATCTGGCATTGGAACTCGAACTCACCGGCCTTATCGGGGATGAACTCCACCGGCACGGTTTCGCCTTCAGGCAACTTGGCGCTCTTCTTGAAGTCGGGAATGAGCACCATCTCCGAACACGAGGCCGACTCGGCGCGGACGAAGTTCAAGCGCACCGGCTTGCCTTTTTCGACGACGATGACATCGGGCGTGTAACCGCCTTTGACCAATATCATCGCTTCTTGATAACCGCCACTGGTCAACGCCGCTTTCACGCCGGCCTTCTTCACCAACCAGAAGAACCAGACGATGAGGGCGATGGCGGCGATGCCGCCGAGGGTGACGAAGATTTTATCCGGGGTCATAGTGTTTCTCCATTGGTGATTGCTGATTGTTGATTTCTGATTGGGGTTATCAATCAACAATCAGCAATCCAAAATCATCAATTGGACGGTTTCCAATTCTTGAGCCGGTTGGCATTGCTAATGACGGTCACACTGCTGAACGACATCGCCAGCGCCGCGAGCAGGGGCGAGAGCAGGATGCCGAAGAATGGGTATAGCACACCCAACGCGATCGGCAGACCGGCGGTGTTATAAATGAAAGCGCCGACCAGGTTCTGATACACGTTGCGCATGGTGGCGCGGCTGAGTTGGATAGCCGTGACCACGCCCATCAGGCTGCCCTTGATGAGGGTGATGTCGGAGGCCTCAATGGCTACATCCGTGCCGGTGCCAATCGCCAGGCCAATGTCGGCCTGGGCCAGCGCCGGGGCGTCGTTGATGCCGTCGCCAACCATCGCCACCTTCTTGCCTTCGAGTTGCAACTTCTGCACGTTGAAGGCTTTGTCTTGCGGCAAGACTTCGGCTAGCACGCGGTCAACACCCACTTGCCGGGCGATGGCCTTGGCCGTGCGCTCGTTGTCGCCAGTGATCATCACCACTTCGATACCCATCTTTTTCAGGGTGGCGATGGCGGCTTTGGAATCCTCTTTGACGGTATCGGCCACGGCGATGATGCCTGCCGCTTTGTCATCAATGGCGACGTACATAGGGGTCTTGCCGTCGTCGGCCAGGGTTTTAGATTTTTCTTCAAGCGGGCCGAGAGCAACGCCTTCGCGGTTCATCAGTTTCAGGTTGCCAATGAGAATGCGGCGACCCTCAACAGTGGCGGCGACCCCGTGGCCGGGGATGGCTTCAAAGGTTTGCACATCGCTCAATTTCAGACCACGCGCCTGCGCGCTTTCCACAATCGCCGACGCCAGCGGGTGCTCGGACGACTTCTCAACCGAAGCGGCCAAGTGCAATAAGTTATCAGTGAACAGTGATCGGTCATCAGTACCACTGTTCACTGATAACTGGTCACTGATCACAATGTCCGTCAACTCCGGCTTGCCCTTCGTGATCGTCCCGGTCTTGTCCAGAATGATCGCGTTAAGTTTCTCGGCGGCTTGCAAAGCATCACCGGAACGGATCAGAATTCCGTTCTGCGCGCCGAGGCCGATGCCGGTCGTCAGGCTCATGGGCGTAGCCATGCCGAGCGCGCAGGGGCAGGCGATGATGAGCGTCGTCACAGCCACAATGAGCGCGTACGTCAGCCCCGGAGAGGGGCCGAAGTCGTACCAGATCACGAACCCGATGATAGCCAGGATCATTACCGATGGGGTGAAATAGGCCGACACCTGATCCACGATGCGCTGGATAGGCACCTTACTTCCCTGCGCGTCCTGCACCAGCCGGATGATGTTCGAGAGCGCGGTGTCCTTGCCAACCTTGGTAGCGCGGAACCTGAACGAGCCGGTCTTGTTGATCGTCGCGCCGATGACCTCGTCGCCAACTTTCTTTGAGACGGGCAGGGACTCGCCGGTGATCATCGACTCGTCCACTGCCGATTGGCCCTCGATCACTTCGCCGTCCACCGGGATTTTCTCGCCGGGGCGAACGACCACGATGTCACCTGTCAACACTTCCTCAACCGGGATGTCCACTTCTTTACCGTCGCGGAGGACGCGCGCCGTCTTGGCTTGCAGGCCAATGAGTTTCTTGATCGCCTCAGAGGTCCGGCCTTTGGCCCTGATCTCCATTGCCAGGCCGAGCACGACCAGCGCCGTGACGACGACAGTCACGTCGTAATACACGTCGGTGAATTCTTCCGAAGGGAAGATTTGCGGGAAAAGCAAAGCGATAGTGGAATAAATCCAGGCCACGCCGGTGCCAAGAGCGATGAGGGTGTGCATGTTGGCCGAGCGATGCTTGAGGCCTTCCCACGCGCCGACGAAGAACTGACTGCCAGAATAAGCCAACACGGGCGATATTCTTGCTCAGTGGCCTGCGCCTATTTATCCATCTCCGGTTCAGAGGCTTCGGCGGCGCGAGTCGATTTATATGGTCCGGCACTTTCGACGGCCTTCGTCAGCAAACTCAAGTCGCCGATGACGGGTGAATACTCTACCTTCACCTCATTCGTCGCCGCATTCATTGTCGCGCCCAGCACACCAGGGGTCGCCTTGAGCGCGTTTTCAATTCGGACGACACACTCGGCGCAGTACAGGCCGTTCACTTTTAGCCGCATGGTTTGGCCGTCAGTGCTGAAACCAGCGGCGCGCACCGCGTCTACAAAATCAGCCGCCTTGGCGCGCGCCGGATCGTATTCAATAGCCGTGCGACCACTACGAACGTTGACGTAGGCTTTGCTCACGCCAGGCACGGCTTGTAAAGCCTGGGCCAGGGCAGGCCCGCCGGAGCGGTTGAGGCCACGCACCGGGAGTTCCAGCCGCACCGGACCACTGGCGCCATCGGGGACGCCGGTTGTCGCCGAGTGGACAGTAGCGTGTTTCACAGGCGCGGCGGGCGAGGCCTCGAACTGTTTCACACAATTCTCCGAGCAAAAGTAAAATGTTTGGCCTTTCACCGTCCGGGTGGCAAAGGCCGTTTCAGAATCAATCTGCATTCCACATACAGGGTCTTTGATTAGCATAAGATTTGCCTTTCTCTCAACCGAGAATAGCGCCGACTTGGTCGGCATAGTGACAGTGTAGGCAATCGGCGGGGATTTGAATAGCGCGATTCCACCTATTCTCTGATAAGCAAAATGGCCTATGCCAGTCGGATTTCGATAGCGTGGTCAGAATCAGGTTAACGGCAAAACGACGGTCGAAAATGTGTGGTAGTGACTCGAGGAGGATGCTGGAGCCGGTGTCGGAGACAGTGAACAACAGACGGTGATCAGTGGTCAGTGAACGCCGGACCTATCGCCCCGCTCTCGGGCGTATGGCGGATGGCGTTGCCGATTAGATTGCCGAGGAGTTGCGCGATGCGCTGGGGATTGAGCAGGATGGAACGGAGGCCCATCGACCGCCTTGGCACGGAGGTCAGGCTTCTCGTGCTTGTATTGCGTGAGCGCTAATTGGCCGTCGTTGGCCGTCACAACACGGAACCTGGCCTGTTCCAGATAGCCGCGCAGGACCTTCACGATTTGCGGTTCGTCATCCACGACGAGGATTGTTTGGGCCATGCCGGTAGTTTATACCCAAAAGGCCGGAGCATGTCGGCTCCGGCCCCGGCTGGGTTACCACACGTCAGGCTCAAACCTTTTCGCCGCAGTACGGGCAAGCCTTCCAACCGGCCTGAAGCGGCTTGCCGCAGTGGATACAAAATGTGCTGGCGGCGGGCGGTTGAGGCGCGCTTGGCGTCCCCGCGCTCCTCACCAGCCAGACCACGCCGAGCACGATCAGCCCGACGAACAACAGCGGTCCCAACAGCATCCCGATGCCGAACAGCGACATCATTCCGAGTCCACCCATCATAGTTCCACCTCCATACATGTGCCCAGGCCCCATCCCGCCCCAACCGGCCTGCGGGAAGAAGAACGACAGGACGGTCGAAGCGATAAGGGTGAGGGCGATTAAGACGGCGCTAAGGCCGAGAGTCCATTGCAATCCTTTGCTCATATTGGCCTCCAAAGTTGTTTCTGAGTGACACTATAGCTATAACCTGTGAAGAAGCTATGAAGGTTCGCCCAAGGCGCGGTGAAGATTCGAAGCTTACTTTGCCGGAGCGACCCCGGAGCGGCTTATCCCGGTCAGCCTCCAGGCGATCAGCGGTAGGGCGGCGGCGAGGGCGACGAGGGCGACAATTTGTGACTGCGTCAGCCCGAAGGCGATGATTTGATACGAACTGGTGAAGGCCAGCAAGAATCGCTCCACGCTGTAAATAGCGAGATAGACAAGGAACAGCAGACCATCAGGCCAGTTCTTTTTGCGGAGTTGCCAAAGCAATGCGAATATGCCCAAGTTGACGACAATCTCGTATAGGGGCATGGGAGTGTAGTACACGCCCAACTGTGGCACCATCGCATTGGGGCTGGTATAGGCGAATCCAAGCGGGCCGGTGGTGGGCTTGCCCATCGCGTCACCGGTGATGATGCAGGCCACACGCCCGATAGCTTGCGCGAGGACGAGGCCGGGGGCCACTGCGTCGAGCAAGCGCGGCAATTGCCAGCCACGCTGCCACGCGAGGATCGTGGCCGCGATCAGCCCGCCGACCACCCCACCCCAGATCGCCAGCCCACCTTCCCAGATGTACAGGGCGCGCACGGGATTCAGCGCATACTCGTGCGGCCAGTGATCGAGCACGTGAAAGAGCCGCGCGCCGAGCAAACCGCCGATAACCACCCACAACGCGCCGTCGTAGATGTCATTTTTGTTGAAGCCTTTGCGCCCGGCCTCGCGCGCCGCCAGCCACACGCCGGTGAGGATGGCGGTGAGAACGATGACGCTGTACCAGCGCACCATGAAGTGGCCGATGCTGAAGAGGATCGGATCAATACTAATAGTAATCATTGCTAACCTTCAATTGTTCAGACTCCCGAAGTGCTACGCTTATGCTCCGCAAGACTTCGGAAGTCTGAACATACGAGACAGCGGCCTAATGCTGGTGGCCGGCGTGTTCTTCTTTCTTGCCGACATACTTCTCCGGCTCTTTGTCAAACGATTTTTTGCAGCCGGGCGAGCAGAAGTAATACGCCTGCCCGTTGTATTCCGATTTGCCCGCCGCCTTCTTCTCATCCACTTCCATGCCGCAGACCGGGTCTTTTGCCATTGTGGTTCACCTCCTTTCAGCGGAAGAATACGGCGTACACGAGTACGCCCAGAATTGCTATTAGCACCAGCAGGATAGCCTGCCCGATAGGATTGCTCATCATCATCGCCGTGCCATGCATCATGCCCATCGTGCCCGCCCCACCAGTGAAGAACAAATCGAGGACGATGAGGACGACGATGATGCCAACACCGATCAAGAAAAGTGTGCCAATGCCCATCGGTCTCTCCTCTCTGAGCCTCAACCTTTGAAAACTTTCCAGGTACACACGCCCCAACAGATAGCGGCGGCGATGAATAACAAAGTGAGGGCGACGATCCCAGCGACTTTCAGGCCGAAAAGCGGGATAACAAGCAGGCCGACTAACGGCAGAGTGCAGAGCCAGAGCACAAAAGCCAGCGCCATTTCATCCGAGTGGAAACCGAGCCGCTTGAACATCGTGTCCTCCCGACAAGCTAGAAGCCTCTCCTAAGCCTTGAACTGTTTCTTGACCCGCGCGGTGACGATCGGCATGCTTACAATTAAGCTGAGCAGGCCGACCCAGACTGCCCCGCCAAACTTCGCCACGAGCGAATAATCGCCAAGCAGGCTGGCGGCCAGCAGAAATAACAATGCTGCGCCGAGGGAAATTGGCAGGTAAATCAACGCGCTTCTGCGCGCTACTTCTTTTTCCACTTGTTCGTGTTCCATGTTTCTGTTCCTTTCCTCAATCGCCGCTGGCGGTCGCCGGAGCCAGTTGTGTCTTCAGGCCGCCCACGCTGGGCCGCGGTTTATCATGACGCCGAATTGAAGGTTTGAAGCCTTTGAGGAGTAATGTATTAAGCGTGACCGTTACCGAACTGATCGCCATCAGCAACCCCGCCAGTTCTGGACTGATGATCAGTGCAACGAAGGGGTAGAACAGCCCCGCGCCGAGCGGGATGCCCAGCACGTTATAGATGAAGGCCCAAAACAGATTTTGCTTGACCTTGCGCATGGTGGCCTTGGCGACTTCGAGTGCCACCACCACATCGCGGATGTCGTCTTTGATGAGGATGACATCGCCCGTCTCTTTCGCCACGTCCGTGCCTGACCCAATCGCCATGCCCACGTCGGCCTGCGCCAGCGCCGGGGCGTCGTTGACGCCATCGCCCACCATCGCCACTTTCTTACCCGCGCTCTGAAGTTTTTTCACTTCTTCGGCTTTGTCCTGTGGCAGCACTTCGGCCAGCACCCGGTCAATTCCGACCTGCCGGGCAATGGCTTCGGCGGTGCGGCGGTTGTCGCCGGTGATCATCGCCGTTTCAATGCCGAGTTTATGCAGACGCTTGACAGCCTCCGCCGAGTGTTCCTTCAGCGTGTCGGCCACGGCGATCAATCCGGCGGGCTGGCCGTCTATAGCCACAAACATCACCGTCTTGCCCTCGCCTTCCAGCCGCTCAGCCTCGGCCATCATCAAGGCGAAGTCTATCTTATGCTCACGCATGAGTTTGCGATTGCCCAACAACACGACGCGCCCTTCAACTTTGGCTTCCACACCGTGGCCGGGGATGGAGTTAAAAGACTCGGCCTCCACGAGAGCCAAGCCGCGCGTTTCCGCCCCGCGCACAATCGCTTCGCCCAGCGGATGCTCGCTGTTCTTCTCGGCAATCGCCGCCAGCCGCAACACTTCGTTGGGATTTGGGAATTGGGAGTTGGGATTTTCGGTGACATCCGTCACCGACGGCTCCCCCTTCGTCAGCGTCCCCGTCTTGTCGAAGACAATCGTCCGCAACTTGCTGGCGTTCTCAATCGCTTCCGCGCCTTTGAACAGCACCCCGTGCTCGGCGGCCTTGCCCGTCCCGGCCATCATCGCGCTCGGCGTGGCCAACCCCACCGCGCACGGGCAGGAGATGACCAGCACCGTCACCGAGAGCAGGAGCGAGAAGCCGAACACCCCGATCTCGCCCAACTTGTAGGGTGAAAGAATGAAGGCGCTGTTCGGGTCGAAGAACATCTGGTAGCCGAAGAAGAACCAAAACACGAATACGGCGACGGCCAACACGTGGACGCCGAGGATGAAGTGCCCGGCCACCCAGTCGGCCAATTTTTGAATCGGCGCTTTGCTGGCCTGGGCGTCTTCGACAAGTTTGATGATCTGCGCCAGGGCCGTGTCTTTGCCCACGCGGGTGGCGGCGAATTTGAACGCACCGGTCTTGTTCAAGGTGCCGCCGATGACGTTGTCCCCCGCCTTCTTCTCAACCGGCAGGCTCTCACCGGTCAGCATGGACTCGTCCACCGCCGAGTAGCCTTCAATTACCGCGCCGTCCACCGGGATGCTTTCGCCGGGGCGGACCAGAATCAGGTCGTCAATCTCAACTTCGTCGGCGGGAATTTCTTCTTCTCTGCCATCCCGAATCACGCGGGCAATCTTGGGCTGAAGCTTCATCAGTTTACGGATGGCTTCCGAGGTGCGCCCGCGAGTCAGAGCTTCGAGCCAGCGCCCCAGGATGATGAAGGCGGTGAGCAAGGCTGCGCTCTCGAAGAAGGTCGCGCCTTCGCCGCCGAAGCCGGCATTCGGAAACAGGGTGTTGATGACGGCAATGCCGTAGGCCGCGCCGATACCGGTGGCGTAGAGCAGGTTCATGTCGGTGACGCCGTGTCTGAGGCCCTTCCACGAATTGGTGAAGAACTGCCGCCCCGGCCCGAAGACGATGGGCGTGGTGAGCAGGCCGATGATCCACTTGTACGAGAGCCATATCGGGACGAAGGCTTTGAACGGGCCGAGCATGTCGTAGAACGTGCCAATCATGACAATCAGCCCAATGACTCCGGCGATCAGCAAGTTGCGCCCCTGCCGCTTGATTTCTTCCTCGCGCGCCTGCCGCTCGCGGTCGAGGGCGTCTGCGCCTCCACTGCGCTCCTGCGCCTCGTAACCAACTTCGCGCACGGCGCGTTTCATGGCGCTGACACTCACCACGCCGGGGACGTAAGTCACGCGGGCCGTGTTCAGCCCAAGATTGACAACGGCGTCCGTTACGCCGTCGAGTTCCTTGAGTGCTTCTTCGACATGCGAGACGCACGAAGCACAGGTCATGCCGCGCACGTCCAGGGTGAGTTCGGCAGTGGGCACGCGGTAGCCCACATCGTCAATAGCGCGGGCCATGTCGGCCAGTGTCACATGGGCCGGGTCGTAAGTCAGGCCGGCTTTGTTGGTTCCGAGATTGACGACGACGTTCGACACACCGGGTAGTTCTTTGAGCGCGCCTTCGACGTGCGATACGCACGAAGCGCAGGTCATGCCCTGAACGGGCAAGCTGAGAGATTTAGCAATGCTGGTCATACGAATTCCTTTCCACAGTAGACGAGGCCATCGGCAACATGATGGCCGCCTCCACGAGGGCGGCCATCACTTCCCCAGCCAAGCGCGGGTCGGGGATAGTCGCCGCATCGTGGACGATCCGGGCCTCAGTCCGGTTGTCGCGGCTGTGCGTTGTGATGACCACCGGCTCGGCGGCCTCACCGTACACGAGCAGCACTACGAACTGGCAATTGCACTGGGCAGTGCCATGATGAGGACATTCGCAACCGCCGTGAGCGCCGAGGGCCGACTGCAAGTCAAAACTTCGGATAACATACAAACCACGTCGGGCAAGGGTTGTCATCACGGCTTTGATGGCGGTTTCGCTGTCGAAGTTGAAAACGAGGCTCTCGTTCATGGCCGTCACCTTTATGCAAGTCTAGCGAATAAGCGCGACAATCCCTAGCGTCGTTTTGCGGGTGCGGGTATACGCCATTTGGCGGGTGCGGGAGACGAGCTGTTTAGCGCATAGCGAAAAATGAAAACCCTCCCGAAGGTTGGCCTGAGCCGCCGGGAGGGTTTGCGATTAGAGCAGGAGCAATTATCTCTACAGTGGTAATCGGAGTTCGATGGTTGTGCCGGCGCTGGGCACAGATTGAATGGTCAGTCGTGCCCCGATCAACTCGGCGCGTTCCTGCATCCCCATCAATCCGTAATGGCCGGAAGCGACGAGGTCGCTCACCCGCTCCGGCGCGGTGAAACCTTTGCCGTCATCCTGCACCCGGATGATGAACTCGGTCGGGTTGAAGATCGCAGACACGTTAACCGACCGGGCCGAGGCGTAGCGGGCGGCATTATTCAATGCTTCCTGCACGATGCGATAAATGGCAATTTCCTGGCCCGGCGGCAGGCGGCGCGGCTGGCCGTTAGTAGAAAAAGTCGTCTGCACATCGGCGGTGGCTTGCAGGTCGCGGGTCAACATTTCGATGGCGGGTAGCAGTCCGAGGTCTTCAAGATAGTTGGGTCGCAGAGCACGGATCACGCGGCGAACTTCTTCGATCAAGGACGCCGTCAGCCGCCGCAATTCGGCCAGTCGTTCGGCGGCCTCGGGCGATGCATCTTTCAGCGTGAGTTGCGCGAGTTGCATACGCTGATCGAGGGCAACCAACGCCTGCACCGTGCCGTCATGGAGCTCACGGGCAAGGCGGCGGCGCTCGTCTTCCTGTCCGGCAGTGATGGCATTGAGGTAGCCGCGCAGGTTTTGTTGAGCGGCCCTGACCTTGTGCGCCATGAGAATCAGTTGGGCTTGCAAGTGGCGAATTTCGGCAATGCCGCCGACCGGCGGCTCGATGGCCTCGAAACGCCCCCAGCCCAGTTCGGCGGCCTGTTGCGCCAGCAATCGCAGTGGTTGAACAATTTGCCGGATGCCGAAGCCTACAGCAATCAACGCAAAAAACAGCGCCGGAATCAAAATCAACGGCGCGGCTTGCGTTCGACTGAGCAGGGGATTGTCCACCGCCTCCCAGGGTTCTTCAATCACTAAAGCCCAACCCAGTGGCGCTACCGGGCTGTAGGCGACGACGTGTTCGTTGCCATTGATCGCGCGATAGGCTGTGCCGCTCTCGCCGCGCAAGGCTTCCACCACGCCGGGATGTTGGGCAACGCTCGACTCGGAAGCAGGGGGGGTGCCCGCCTCATAAAGCACCTGATTGTCGCTGTCCACGATCACGGCGAAATCCTGCCCGCTGGACGAGAACTCTTCACCCAAAGAGCGGCGCGCGAGAGTAGCTGGTGAGAATGCGCCTGCCGCGATCAATCCTTCGGGTGAACTTGCCATCACCAACACCATTGGCTCGCCGCTGGCCGAGTCAATGAAAGCCGGTGAGAATTTCACTTCATCTTGTTCCGTCGTTTGTCGCAAAAGTTCAGCCACGGGCCGGGTTTGCCAGAGGTCGCCAGAGTTGGAGGCGGCCAGAAAAGTTCCGTCGCCCGCGGTGAGTAACAAGCCGCCCTTAAAGTCCGGAAGAAGAAAATCGTAATCGGCCAGGATTTGCGCGTAGGGTGAGGCTGAACTGGCGCGCTCGGCATACAACGCCAATCCCTGAATGGCGGCGGCGCGATGGCTGAGTTGCTCGGTGATGGCCACTGCCGCGGCCTGGGCCGCGCGCTTATCTCGTTCACCAACGAGGAGGCGCATCGCCTGACTATGAAGAGTCAGACTGCCAAAGGGAATCACCACGACCAGGGCCGCAAGCGGCAAAACGATGAAAACGAAAAGCTGAAAAGTCAGCCCTTGCCAACGCAGGCCGGAAAAGAGTTGGCGGAGTGTTGAGGGATGAGCCATGGGCGAGTCTTATTCTGGGCCGGGTTCGCCGATGGCGGGCGGAATCCAGCCCAGCGTGACGGCGCGCATCACGGCTTCGGTGCGGCTGGCCGCGCCCAACTTGGCATAGATTTTGGCAAGATGGCCCTGCACCGTCCGGTCGCTGATTGATAATTCTACGCCGATGGCCTTGTTGGTGTGGCCCCTGGCGGCAAGGCGCAGCACTTCCAGTTCGCGCTCAGTCAATGCCTCGACGTTTGTAGCTAGCCGAGATGTACCCGGCTCCGAGAGTTGAGACATGAGTTTGCGCGCAATCGCCGGATCAAGCACCGATTGGCCTTCATGAACAGCCTGCACTGCCTGTACGATCTCGCCGGCGTCGGCGGTTTTAAGCACATAGCCATTGGCCCCGGCTTGCAGGACGGCTTTCACGTAAGGCGGATCGTCGAAGGCGGTGAGGATAAGCACCCCGACCGGCAGGCGCTCGGCGCGAATAGCGCGAGTCACTTCGACGCCTGATTGCCCTGGCATTTGAATATCCAGCACGGCGACGTCGGGGCGATGTTCACGGATGAGGCGCATCGCCTCCAATCCGTCTGAGGCCTCGGCGACGACGGTGACCCAGCCCCCTATTTCAAGAAACTCGCGGATGCCTTTGCGAACAACGGCGTGATCGTCGGCAAGGATGACACGGATGGAGTTGTCTATTTCAGCCATAAGATGCTCCTGAACAAGAGTCTATGCAGCAGATGCAAAACAAAGATAAGTCTCCACGCATCGTACCAAATGTAGGGCTTCCGGGCAAATAACAAAGAGAGACGTACAGAGGCGCAACGAAGGTTACACTGCGATCAAAATTGCTCCGGCGGCCATCACCAGTGAAGCCGGGAAACGCTGATTGTATGAGATTCGTATACCCAAACACCATAGGCAAATGCCACGAGTTGGATTACAAATGCATGTCAAGTTCACAGCAAGTTGTCCGCTTCGGCATAATAAGAATGCAGTTGAATATCAGGCCCTCAAATTACCATCTGAAGTTGCTTCATGAGAGCGCGTCGGGCAGTTAGCCGAAACGAGCCTGGAGCCGAGACCGGCGCGGCTTTCGCCTAGCGCACCGCGTCGGTCTGGCAACCGCTGAAGGCTTCGGCCGATAGATGTTGCAGGAAACTGGGGATGGCGTTGGACAACAAAACACCGCAGTCTCATTTTGTGAGACTGCGGTGTCTGTCAGTAGCGGGGGCAGGATTCGAACCTGCGACCTCCGGGTTATGAGCTACAATTCTACATTGCACACTATAGACCGCAAGGCCCTTCATTTTTGAGTAGCCTTGCGGTCGCCGGTTCAAAAGAACCTGGCGAGATAAGGTTGTTAATTGGGAGTGTGATAACTCGCTCCCTGACTATGGTTGGCATGATACACGATGAGGGAAAGTCAGGCAAGCCTGTTCTCAACCTGGCAAAGTCAGACAGCTTTCTATTCATCACTCTGCGCCTCCTCCCACATCTTCAACTCAACACTATTCGCTTTGTCTGCGCTTTGTGCCCCGATATTCAGCATCAAATTGTTCACTTGGAGATGCGCCCGCTTGGCGTTCGGAGAATCGGCTGGCACTTGAGGCGTGAGCGCCGCACCTTCACCAAATCGAAGCGGGTTGAGGAAGACTCGGCCTCACTGCTGATCTACAACTCGGCGACGCCCAAGCGCTCGATTTCCCCGGCCACACCTTTGACACCGCCGTTGCCATCTTCGTCTTTTGCTCTGTGCCCGACCATGTTCTCGGTTTGCGTGAATTGGCGCGCGTCGTCCGCCCCGGCGGGCAAGTGCTTCTGCTCGAACACATGCGCTTGGTGAACGCGCTCATCAGCGCGGTGATGGATGCGCTCAACCCGATCGTCGTGCGAATGATGGGCGCGAATATCAACCGCCGGACGGTCGAAAACGTGCAGGAGGCCAAGTTAGAGATTGAAAGCAATGCCGGGATTCTAAAACAGGCCATTTGGCGCTTCTATGAACTGGATAGGCTCTAGCAGTTTGTCGGAGAGAAAGTCTCGGAGCGGGAACAAGTGAACTTCGCTAAGGCGATCAGCCTCGTTTGGATCTCATTTCACGCTCTGGAACTCAGGTGGCTACTCTTTTTTCAGTCAGCAGGCGTGTTAAAGCCACCTCCCTAAGGCGGGCCACAAGATATGCAACCGTTTCAGGTTGTAGGCCAAACACACCAAGCACCACTCACTGGTTGCGGCCGCCAGGCCGCGCAAGGAGAACTGCCGAAAGTCCAGCACTTCTTTGATGATGCCAATGACTGGCTCGACGGTGCATTCACATCCCTGGGAAAATCAGGCTGAGGGTTAGCCGGTGACAGTCAACGGCGGTCAACACGCGCTCCGCCTGCCCCTGTTGTTCGCCCCTTTGTTGTGATGAATGCAGAAATCTTGGGGTGATCCCCAAGTGGGGATGAGCCTGTGGCTCATTTCGGGTAAGGCAACTCGCCGATTAGACTAGCAAGCGCTATAAACAGGATGTAATATCCCAGCTTATACAGAGATAGAAGCTTCGTAACTTTCTTTGTGCTTTCACTCGCTCATTGAACAGTATTGCCCCCGTCCACTCCCAAACTATTGGGTCAGCAACATCCGCTCTAATTTCTCGTTCCCGGCATCTTCGCAAATGTCTACCTCTGACCTCATCGGCGCACCTATAATAAGCGCGTGTTGGGCAACCCTTTTTTATCGCAGTTCTACCGCACATTGCTTTATTGCAAATACACTGTATGTGGCCGGCTAAAAGGTATTCGCGCTTGCGATTACGGCTGGCTCTCGCTCTATTCTTCGCATGTCGCTTTTGTGCTGCATCGAATGTTGCCTGATCAATAATAGCCAATTCCGGCAGTTCTATTGTGAGTAATTCATGTGACCTGCGTGATGTCACCCCACGCCGCTTTATCTGCAATCACCGTCACATTGGCCGCCTTTTGTAAATACGAAGCAGGCGTCTCTGGGCTGACTGGCCCTTCGACCACGCGCCGGAGGATAGCCCGCTTGTGTTCGCCAGAGACTACCAGCAGAATGTGGCGCGCGGCCAACAGCCAGGCCAAGCCGACCGTTAATGCCTGGCGAGGAACCTGGTCGCGCCCACCCCAGTAGCGCGCATTACTTTCAACACTCGCCTCGGTCAAGGCAACTATGTGGGTGCGTGATGTTGGGTCAGCGGGCGGCTCGTTAAAGCCCAAATGGCCGTTCGACCCTAAGCCGAGCACAGCGAGGTCGAACCCACCCACTGCTTCTATGGCACGGTCATAAACGCGACAGGCAACTTGGGGCTCGGAACTGTTGCCGGGCAAGCGCGCGACATTGGCCGGTGTTATCGCCCAAGGAGCCAAGACAGCGCGCTTCATCCAAAGAAATAGTGATCGCTGGTCGTCAGGCCCCAAGCCCAGATATTCGTCCAGTTGAAAAATGCGAAGCTGTGAAGTGTCGAAGGCGCCGCGGTCTCGCCTTTCGGCCAGTTCCTGATACAGCCCCATGGGGGTGACGCCAGTGGCCAGCACCAGCGCGGCGGTAGGCCGGGCGGCCACCACCTCGGCCACCAGGGCGGCCCCGGCGCGGCTCAGGGCCTGATAGTCGTCAAAGATGAAAAGGCGCACCCCGGCCTACTCATTCCCAATCGGGAGCCTGAGCAGGTTTCTCTCCCAATTGTCCTTGATCCATGCGTAAGCGGGATCATCTAAAGGCGGCGTCCCACGCGCTTCGTCGAGCAGCTCCCCGGCCAGATAGTTCAGGAAATAAACGTTTGAACCGGGCGCGGCGGCGACGGGGTGAAAGCCTTGCGTCACCAAAACCAGATCGCCATTCTGCACGGCGAACAGTTCATCGAAATCTTTGTCGCGCCGGTAGTTGCGGTGAATGGCAAAGCCGTCTTCGGGGTCAATGCGGTAATAATAGACTTCTTCAAGATACGGCGACCCCATGTAGCCGTCGTGGCAGTGCGGCGGCCACCCCGACCACGCGCCGCCGGGGACGTACACCTCAAACAGGATTAGCCGTTCGGCGGGCAAAGGATGAGCAAGGATATGATTGACCTGCCGCCGCGCCGCGCCGCCGCCGCGAATCTCCCGCTTCATCTCGGCGGGCGTGAAGAGGCGCGTGGAATATTTCCCCTCGGCGGGCGCGCCCCCAATTGCAAATTCCAAATCGGTGCTGGCCGTCACCGTGATGGTTTTGCCCGGCGGCGCGTAAAGCACGTGAGGCCGTTCATCAAAATAGCCCTTGCGAGCAATCTCAAAGTGTTCGCCCGAAGCATCGAAGAGTCCCTTGCCGATTAATGGCACAAGGGCGACCTCATTTCGGCCTGTGGGTTCACTGTAGCTCTCTCCCGCCTTTAGCGCCACAACTTTGAAGCTCAAGTATTGCCATCCGGCAGATTCAGTCGCCACGCTGAGAAGGATGCTCGAATCGTGTTTCGGTTTGATCAGGTGATCCAACGTCGCCTCCTTCCAATCAGTATTGCAAATGCCACTGCTCGTTTATCTCCGGCAGTGAATGGCGGCGTTGCCAGGGCTTGCCGAATTCAAGCGCGATCTCAACCAGTTCGGCGAAGCGGCGGCGTGCGACGTTTTCCAGAAAGTTCTCTCGCTCCGCGCCGGTCAGTTTCACTGCTCCGCGCCACACCGCGCGCCCGGCCAAGAAGCCGGAACACCCGGCCTGACATGCCACACGCAACTGTTGCTTGAACACCTCAAATGGCTCGTCGGCAGAGAGCAAGGCCCACGGCGCTGAGGCGGCTTCATCGAGTTCGGCGCAGGCTTCGGCCCAGGCGGCCTGATCCGTGTCGTGTTTGACATCAACGGGAAACTCAACTTTGAGCACGTCCGGCCCCAGCGCCCCCAAACGGCGGGCGCTCTCCACCACGATTCGCCGGCGGAGCCGCGCAAATTCCACGCTCCCCTTCTGAATAGACGGGTCAAGCGAGTACGAGATCGGTTCGAGAAAGAACGGGGTTTCCCAGCGATGGCACTCGGCCAGCACCGCGCGTACCAACTGCTCCTGTTTCTCAGCGGCCATCCCCGCTTCAGGATGATAGAAGAGAAGAATTTTGACTCCGGTCGCGCCCAGCCGCTTCGCTTTCTCAACGCTCCAGCCGGGTAACAACGTCGTCCGGCGGCGATGTGGATCGCCAAGATAGCCCTGCTCTTCCAGCGCGCACAACAGCCCGACGTGACCGGGCAAGGCCTGTGACGTTATCGCCTGCGCCGCGCTGTACAGTGGATCGAGCAACACCGCGCTGGCTTGCGGCGCGAGGCACCGGGTGATGGCGAGCTTCAATTCGGTAAGTTGCGAGGCGGGCACTGACTCCGGCGTGTGGGCGTCCAACATCACCCGCAGTGCGTCGCGGTGATCAATGGCCAGAATGGTGAAGATGCCTTGCGGGGCCGCGCTGGCCTGCAGGCCGCGTATTCGTCCGGGCGAGATCATCATAGGTGATAGCGTTCCTTTTCTTTCGCCGACTGATACTGCTGATATGCCGCCCTCACCGTTTCCATTTCAGAGGCTTCGGCAATCGGCACATCCCACCAACTTTCGTAACCCGGCACACGCTGCTCACGATCCGTCTCAATCACAATCACGGTGGTGCGCGTCTGCTGACGCGCCTCAGCCAACGCAACCTTCAACGAGGGCAAATCGCTCGCCTCGATGACGCGCGCGCCCAGACTGCGCGCGTTCGCGGCGAAGTCCACCGGCAGGCGCTCGCCGTCCAGCTGGCCGGTCGCCGGGTTGCGGTAACGATAGTGCGTCCCGAACCCGCCACTGCCCAGCGAGGCCGAGAGGCCGCCGATGCTGGCAAAGCCGTGATTGTTGATCAGCACGATAGTGAGTTTGTAACCTTCCTGAAGCGAAGTGACGATCTCCTGCGCCATCATCAAATACGAGCCGTCGCCCACCATCACGTACACCTCGCGCTCCGGGGCCGCCATCTTCACCCCCAATCCGCCCGCTATTTCATAGCCCATGCACGAGTAGCCGTATTCAAGATGATAACCCTTCGGGTCGCGCGCCCGCCACAATTTGTGCAGGTCGCCGGGCAGGCTGCCCGCCGCGCACAGCACCACGTCCTGCGGGCGCGATGCTTCATTCACCGCGCCGATGACTTCGCTCTGGCTGATGGGCGGGCCATGCTCCAGGTTGTAGAGGCGGCTCACTTCGGCATCCCACTCGCGGTTGAATTGTGTGGCGCGCGCCCGGTAATCGTCTGCCACTTTATAATCGGCCAGCATCGCCTCAAGTTCATCGAGCGTCATGCGCGCGTCGCCCACCAGCGGCAGGGCGGCGTGCTTGTGCGCGTCGAACTCGGCCACGTTAATATTGATGAAGCGTGCGTTCGGGTCTTGGAAGGCGGTCTTGGAGGCGGTGGTGAAATCGCTGTAGCGTGTCCCGATGCCGATGACGAGGTCGGCTTCACGCGCAATGACGTTGGCCCCCGGCGCGCCGGTCACACCCATCGCGCCGAGTGCTGAAGGATGGTCGTAGCGCAACGCGCCCTTGCCCGCCTGAGTCTCGGCCACGGGGATGCCGGTGCGTTCCGCGAAGCGGGCGAGCACATCGGTGGCCTCGCTGTAAATCACGCCGCCGCCGGCGATGATGAGCGGCGCTTTGCTGGCGCGAATCCAATCCACTGCTTTCTTCAACAGGGCGGCATCAGGCCTCAGGCGCGGGATGTGCCACACGCGCTTCTCAAAGAGCGCCGCCGGATACTCGAAGGCTTCGGCCTGCACGTCTTGCGGCAGAGCAAGTGTCACCGCGCCCGTCTCGGCTGGAGAGATCAACACGCGCAACGCCTCGGGCAGGGCCGTGATGATTTGCTCCGGGCGGTTGAGGCGATCCCAGTAGCGCGAGACGGGCTTGAAGCAATCGTTGACGGAGATGTCCTGCGACGCGCCCCACTCCAATTGTTGTAGAACGGGCGCGACGTTGCGCCGCGCAAAAATGTCGCCGGGTAGGAGCAGGACGGGCAAGCGGTTGATGGTCGCGCCCGCCGCCGCCGTCACCATATTCGTCGCGCCCGGCCCGATGGAGGTGGTACAGGCGAACGTCCGCAGGCGATTATTCATCTTGGCGAACGCCGCCGCAGTGTGCACCATTGCCTGCTCATTGCGCGTCTGGTAATAGCGGAAGTCGGGGTTCTGTTGCAGCGCCTGCCCGATGCCGGTCACGTTGCCGTGCCCAAAGATGCCCCAGCACCCGGCGAAGAACGGCTGTTGATTGCCGTCGCGTTTGACGTATTGATTTTTCAGAAATTGGATGATGGCCTGAGCCATCGTGAGGCGTTTTGTGTGTGCCATTAGAAGCCTCCACGTTCTTCGATAAACATCAACACTTCATCCTCATAACCCATAAAGTTCGCGCAGCCGTGCCGGGTTACGACGATTGCGCCGCAAGCGTTGCCCATGCGCGCCGCCTTGCGCCAGTCCCAGCCTTTGAGGTAGCCGTAGATGAATCCGGCGGCGAAGGCGTCGCCGGCGCCGAGGACGTTGTAAACCTCGATGGGGAAGCCGGGCGCGTCTATGACTTGCCCGTCGGCCAGAAAGACCGACGCGCCTCTTTCGCCCCGCTTGACCACCAACGCCTCCGGCCCGCGACTGAGGAGAACGTGAATGGCCGACGCCAGGTCGCCTGCTACCTCGGGATTGGAGATTTGAGAATTGGAGATTATGAGTTGAGCCGCCTCGCGCAACATGGCGGCTTTGATCTCCGCTTCGGTGCCGAGGGCGATGTTGACGAGCGGCAGGATCGAACGGATGGCGACGCCGAACGCGCGCGGGTCGTGCCACTGGTCGGCGCGGAAGTCGAGGTCGAGGATGATGGTCGTCCCGGCGGCGCGGGCCTGTTCAGCGGCGAAGAACGTGGCACTCCGGCCCGGCTCCCTGCTCAGCCCCGTGCCGGAAATCTCCAATACGCGGCTGTCGGCGATAGGCATCGCCAGCACGTCGTCAATCGTTAGTTGAACGTCGGCGGCATTGTCGCGGTAAAAGACGAGCGGGAACTTGTCGGGCGGCTCGATGCCCAGCACCACCGCGCTACTGCGCGCGCCCGGCTTGCGCGGAATGAACCGGGTATCAATGCCCTCGCTGTTCAGGAAGTTGAGGATAAAATCGCCGACCGGATCGTTGCCAACGGCAGTCAACAGCGCCACTCGCAGTCCGAGCCGTCGCGCGCCCACCGCGATGTTGGTGGGCGAGCCGCCGACGTAGGCGGCGAAACTTTTGATGTCCACAAATGCCGCGCCCACGTCGTTAGCGTACAAATCAATGGACGAGCGGCCCATGGTGATCAGGTCAAATTGCTTTTCAGGCATGGTCGCCTTTCAAGCTCGCGGCGCGGCGGCTTCCATTAGCGCACGGAAGTTGTCTTCTGGAATCTCCGGCCAGAGATCACAGCCGGGCCAAACCGCGCTCGCGCCGGCGTTGACGATGGCGGTCACGGTCTGCGCGATCCGAGTCGGCGTAGCCTGACTCAACACAGCCACCGGATCGAAGTTGCCCAGTAAGACGGCTTGCGGGCCGAGGGCGCGGCGGGCGAGAGAGAGATCGGCGCGCTGATCGACGCTGAGCGCATCCGCGCCGCACGCCGCAAGGTCGCTCAGGATCGCGTTCGTGTCGCCGCACATGCTGAGCACTTTGGGCGAGGGCAAGCGGGCCAACAACCGCGTCAGGCTCGGTTTGACCAGCGCGCGAAATGTGTTCGGGCCGATGACTTGCGACGAGCCGCCCATTTCGTGGACGGTGATGAAGTCCGCCCCGGCCTCACGGTAAGAGGCGGCCACCCGCGCCAGAAAATCTTCCAACCGGGTGAGCAGGCTGTTGAGTCGATCTGAATCCCATTTAACTGAGGTGAGCCAATCGGTCGTGCCGAATAGTTGCCAGCCCAGTGTGAACGGCCCCGGCACCCACGCCCCAACCGCGACCTCACGCCCCACTCCGGCCTTCAGCCGCCGCAGAGCCTCGGCCACCACTGGGAGGCGGCCAACCTGTGAGACATCATCGGGCACAGATAATTGTTCAAGCGCAAGCTCAACATCTAAAGGCGAGTCCACAATCGGCGGCAGGAAGGCATCCACGTCGGTTTGAAAATCCACGCCACACCCCAGCGCTTCGGCCTCGACACATAGATCGAACGGGACGACCGCCGACTCAAAGCCGAACGTCTCAAACGTGCTGGCCGCCGCCTGCGCCATCTTCGCCGGGTCGGTGTGCGCTTCGCCGTAGCGGACGCCCGCCGTCGCCAGCCCCGAGGCCGTCAGGCTGGGCAGGCCGCTGAAGACGGGCACGCGCGAGTCTGGACGACCGGAAAGTAGAGCGAGCGTTTCGTCACGCGAGCGGGGCATGGATGAAAGTTATCCTTCGTGCGGCGCGGGAAACGTCAACGCTTCGGTGAAGATGTCGTTGAACTCCGGTCGCCCTGAGAGTTCGACGTATTCGATAAAGTCCGGGATGCGATTGGCCGCCTCGCGCTCGCGGAACGAGAGCAGGGCCATCTTCGCTCCCTCGCCCGCCGCGTTCCCCACCGCCACGATCCGCTCCACCGGCGCCTGCGGCGGCACCAGCCCGATCGTGCGCGCGCTGGCCGGGTTGATGTACGAGCCGAACGACCCCGCCAGCAATACCTCATGTAACTCTTCTGCCCGCACGCCCAATTTCGCCATCAGCACATTCGCGCCGGAGGCGATGGCGGCCTTGGCAAATTGCAGGGCGCGGATGTCGGTCTGAGTGAGCACGATGCCATCTTCCGGCGCGCTCAACAGAAACGCGCGCACCCCGTCCACTTCGACCAGGCGATCCACGAGCGCGTCGGGGAGCCGCCTGCGTGCGGCGTCGGGGCGCGCGAGGCGGCCTGAGGCGTCCACCAATCCGCAGTTGATCAGTTCGGCCACCGCATCCACCAACCCCGAGCCGGGCGCGCATCCCGCACTTAATTTGCGCGCCCTCAAACGCCGGGCCGGCCGGAGCCGCCGTGGCCAACATGCGGCGCGACGAGCCGAGGATGATCTCGCCATTCGTGCCCACGTCAATGTACAGCCGCAGTTTGTCGTCGCCACTCCGCGCCAGCCCCGTCGCCAGCACACCGGCGACGATGTCGGCCCCCACGTACGCGCCCAAATGTGGCAAGGTGCTTAAGCGCGCTTGTGGATGCAATCGGAGGCTGATCTCCGCGGCGGGCAGTGTCACAGCCCCGGCGACTGCGGGGACGAAAGGTTCAACACCAATCGGCTCCGGGTCAATACCCAACAGCAAGTGCAGCATTGTCGCATTCCCCACGGCCACGGCTTCGTAAATGTTTTCACGCGCCACGCCGGAGGCGGCCAGCAGATTGTCGAGCAGGGTGTTGATGGTTTCGACGATGCGGGCGTGCAAGACGGCCAACCCGTCCGATTCCAGCATGGCGTGGCTGATGCGCGAGATCACGTCCGCCCCGAATGCTGCCTGCCCGTTGAGCGTGGACTGCACGGCGGCGACCATTCCGGTGTTCAAGTTGACCAGTGCGCCGACAACGGTCGTCGTGCCGATGTCCAGCGCCAGCCCGACATTGTGGCCGGTCGTGTCCCCCGGCTCCACTGCGATCAGCTCATCGCCGCACACCACCGCGGTGAGGGCAAAATTGCTGGCGCGGAGCAATTTGGGCAGTGCGCGCCACACTGCCGGGAGGGCGCGGGCTTCGTATCCTTCAACGCGCAAAGCGTCCATCAGGCGCTGAACGTCCGAGCGTTGATCTGCCAGCGAAGGTTCCGAGAGTTGCAGATGAACTTTATCAACGTTTGGATCAATGGCGACATGCCGCCCGTAGCCGAGCAACGCCGCCTTGGGTGACGTCATCATGCGCGGTACTTCGACCGCGCACTCGGCGTGGACTCCGGCCCGGCACGACAGCCGCCAGCCCTCGGCGAGTTCAGCGTCAGACAGGAAACGATGATCTGCTTCGGTGGTGGAGTTCGCGCCTTGCAGGAATCGGACTTTGCATTTCCCGCAAGTGCCGCGCCCGCCGCAGGTGCTGTCAATCGGCAGACCCGCCCAGTTGGCGGCATTGAAGACCGTCGTGCCTTCAGGGGCGTGCGTGACTAAGTTCTGGGGCAGAAACGTGACAGGATGTTTCACGGCGACTGATCACTGATTACTGACTACTGACTACTGCCTTCTGCTTTGCCCGATACTGCGCGATCCACGCCGCCGCATATTCGTCGTGGCCGAACAGCACGTCGCTCGCCAGCACGGCTTGGCGAATCATTGGGTTGGTCGGGTCGGTGATCGCGCACGTCAACCCGCACGCCATCGCAATCGAAAGAAACGCGGCGTTGATGGCCGACCGCTCCGGCAGGCCAAAAGAGACGTTGCTCGCGCCGCAAATCATGTTCACGCCCAGCGCGTCGCGGATCAGCCGCATCGCGGCGAGCGTGATCTGCGCGGTCTGCGGGTCGGCGGCCACCGTGAGGCACAGCGGGTCAATGATCACATCTTGCGGCGGGATGCCGTGATCCTGTGCACGCTCGACGATCTTGCGCGCAACGGCCAGCCGCTCGTAGGGGTCGTTGGAGATAGAGGTTTCATCGTTGGCCATGCCGATAACGGCGGCCCCGTGTTTCTTGATCAGCGGCAGGATGCGTTCCAGCCGCTCCTCTTCGCCCGTGACCGAGTTGACCAGCGCCTTGCCCTCGTACACGGTCAGCGCCGCTTCCAGCGCCTCGATGACCGACGAGTCAATACACAGAGGCGCATCGGTCACGGCCTGCACGGTGCGGACAGCGGTCGTTAGCATGGCGACCTCATCCCCAAGTGGATAGCCCGCGTTCACATCTAGCAGGTGCGCCCCGGCGGCTACCTGCGCTTCGGCGTCGCGCCGCACGCGGGTAAAGTCGCCCGCCGCTATCTCTGCGCCGAGTTTCCTGCGGCCGCTGGGGTTGATGCGCTCGCCGATCATCACGAATGGCTGCCCTGGCCCGATGATGACGGTTTTCGATTTGGAGTGCAATACTGTTTCCATCATTCCCCGGCGTGTTTCTTCTGCGCCACTGTCATTGCCTCCTCGGCCCTGCCAACCTTATCCATAAACTGCTCCACCGCCTGTACCGCCGCCGCCGTCGCTTCGGAGGCTTCGCCGCTCCCGCTCATGTCGTAGCCCAACTCTTGCATCAAACGCTTGACAAGGCGTACGGTGGCGCTGGCATCTTTGGCGTAACCGTCCGCGCCCACTTTGTCGGCGTATTCCTGGGTCACGGGGGCGCCGCCGACTATCACTTTGACCTTGTCGCGCAATCCCTCTTTGGCGAGCGCCTCCATGTTGGCTTTGAACATGGGCATGGTGGTGGTGAGAAAGGCAGAGAAGCCGATGACGGGCGGCTGGTGCTGTTTGACTGCCGCGACCACTTTCTCCGGCGATACGTTCGTGCCCAGGTCAATCACCGTGAACCCGGCCCCCTCCAGCATGATGTCGCACAGGTTCTTGCCGATGTCGTGCAGGTCGCCCTTGACGGTGAGCATCACGACCGTGCCCAGCGGCTTCGCGCCGGTTTGGGCCAGCAGCGGGCGCAGGATGGTCAGCGCGTTCTGCATGGCTTTGGCGGCGATCAGCATTTCGGGGACGAAGTATTCGCCGATCTCGAAGCGGCGGCCCACCTCCTGCAACGAAGGGATCAACGCGCCGAACAGCAAGTCCATCGGATCCATCCCCAACGTGACGCCTTCCTCGGTGAGCGCCTTCACGTCTTTGGCGTGCCCTACCAGCGTGTGCTCGTACAATCCCTGTTTAATTTCGTCTTCACGGCTCATAGAATGATCTCCTTGAGTTTGGGCAAGATATGCCTGTCCACATCGGCGTCGCCGTCTGGGGCAGGCACATCGCGGAAAAGATACCAGTGTTCGGTGTGCTCCACAATCGCGCCCGGTTCCAACCGCGTCAGCGGGCTGAGTGTTTCCAACTCCAGCATATCGGCGTTGGCAAAGGCTTCGGCTGAACAGCCAAAGTCGGGGTAAGCCGCGCCGGGAGCGTGGGCGAAGGATTTGACGAAGAGGCGGTCCCCCCGCGCATAGGCGGCCCAACCGTCAGGAACAGGCGCGCCGATTTTTTGCGGCTGGCTCTGATAGGGGTCTTGTCGCAAAAGAACATATTTGTGTCCCCACCTCCAGCGTGGATCGGACAGATCGGTGTAAGGCCACAATGTCAGCAAACTGTTTGGCTGAAGATTCTCCAGGTGTGCACCGCGCGGGGGCCGTGGGATGACGGCTATGCCGCCGGGGGCCATGGCCGTCAGTGCCCACGCCGCCAATTCCACCGCCCACAGGCCGCAATTGCGGAGGCGATGCGTGACTTGCACACACGCGGCGTCGGGCCAGAGACGAATGTCCATTTCTTTCTGAATGCCGGTCGTGGTTTCCATGGGCTGGATGACACGCATAAATTCAGAGCAGATTTCAAACGCTACCGGCCCGTTGTCGGGGAAGTACGTGCGCGGTATCGCCTCTGGCGCGTGCCACAGCCGGTGCCCGCCGTACATGCGCCACTCGTCGCCGCCGGTCTGTCCCAAGTGCGCTGGGAATTCCGCAAACTCGTTGTCGCCGCCCACAAAACCAAAGCGAATGAGGCGCGGCCCAACGTCTGTGGTGACGATCAACTCTGCCGAGGCATTCGACAGCCTATAACAGTTCGGCCAGCCGCGGTAATTTGCCCTCTCAAGGTGGAATTCAGCCATCAGATGTAACGACCATAGTGGCGCGCCGTTTCAATCATGGCATGGACGTTTTCCGGTGGCGTCAGCGGCGGCAGCGCGCAACCCGGCCCCAAAATCAGCCCGCCGCCTGGCCCCAGAACCTCTATCGCCTCCCGGCATTTCTCGGTCACCAGTTCCGGCGTGCCCAAAGCCATGACGCCGCTGGGATCAATCGGGCCTAAGACGGTCGTCTTGCCGCGCGTCGCTTCTTTGACTTGATGAAGGTCCACTTTGTAATCCAGTTCGAGAACTGCCGCGCCCGTCTCGGCCATCTCCTTCACAATCGGCGTGGCGTTGCCGCAGATGTGATAGGCCAGGGGGATGTTCTTCTCCCTCAGCCGGTCAACCAGCCGTTTGGCATAAGGCCATTCGTACTCCCGGTAAACTTTGGGCGAGCAGACATCCGGCCCCGCGAGTGATTCGCCGATGGAAGTCATGTGCGCGCCCTGCTCCATCTGCGCCACAGCGTAGCGATAGCAAGCCTCCAGCGAAAACTCCAGCAAGCGGTGAAGCAATGCCTGCTTCTCCGCCTCGCCAATCTCGGCCAGGAATTCCACCATGCCCAGGATCATGCTCGCCAGTGAAAAGGGCCCCTGGTCGGCGCGGCCAATGATGAACGCCTTGTCGCCGATTTCCTGCACCACAATCCGCGTGGTCTTCAACAATTCAGGCAAGGGATGGTCTTTATAGGGATCGGGCATCCGCAGTTTATCTATGTCTTCAAGACTATTGATGACCGGCACGAAAGACACTGGCGCGCTCTCGGTGAGAAATTCCACGCCCACGCCGCACGCCTGCGCCAGCGCCGCCGTGCCGTTCTCCAACAGCAGCACGTCGTGCCCGAACTCGCGCCAGGCTTTGATTTGGCCCTCGGCCATCGCCTCGCCGTTCTGGAAATATTCGGGGAACGGCATCCCGGAGGCCTGGGCCGTCATCATGAAGTTGTGCAAATCCACCGGCACGCGGTCGGGGAGGCCGCCGCTCAGCACCGTGCGGACTCGCTCGACGGAAGTCGTGGTCTCGTTCATGAGTCGTCGTTCCTCACTTTCTCAAGTTGTTCAAGCTCGGCGATGAAGTCTTCCGCCTCCATCCGCGAGGCGGCGTCCGTACAGAAGAACAGTTTGCGCGAATTATATTTTTGCCACGCCGCCTTGATTTCGGCCTGGCTGGTCTTGGTGCTGGCGAACAAGTGCCCTTTGCCCAAACGGTCAATTTTCGCCGCCAATTCCGACCAATCCTTACCCTCGTTGCCTGTGCCCGGCATGAAGGCAATCACATCTAGCTTATCCATGCCGCACAGCGCCTCGACGTGATGCAACGCCCCCGGTCCATCGAGATGGAAGACGAAGGCGTCCTGCTCGTTCGCTTCGTATTGCAAGCAGGGTAGCACAAATTCCTGAAACATCTGCATGCTGATCATACAAGAGGCGTCACACTGCGGGCGGCTGTGCCGGCCTGTTGTGTATGTGGCTTCAATATTGAGACTACCCCACTCATCCCACGCCAGTTCCTCCGCGTACGCGTTGATAATCTCAGTGTGCGCGCGGCAGACGGCCTCCAGCGCGCGCTGGATTTTCTCCGGTTCTTCCATCATGTCCACGAATAGGTTAGCCGCCCCGCGAATGGCGGCCAGCGCATCGAGATTGCCGACCAGCGTGGGCGGAACGATCAATAGTTTGCCGTCGCACTGCGCGCGCAGGGCGCGGATGAAGGCCCGAGTCAATTGCCACCAATGGCCCTCGCGCTGGAAGCGGATTTCCACCTCGTCCCAATCCTCAACGAATGGGAGGCACCAGTTTGATTTGCTGTCCTCGTCGTAATGAAGTTCCGCGCCGAGATAAGCGGCGAAGGTGTCCGGGCCGAACTCCAGATAATAGCCGGGGATGGCCTCGCCGATGAAATCGTAGGCCTCGCCCCAAGCCAGCAGTTGGTCAATGACCGGCTGAAAGTTGCCGTCGAGGCAGGCAAGATACACTGGCGGCTCGCCCGGCAGGCCAGTGGGCGTGAAGGGCGTTTCCCACGGGAGGCCGGCCAGATGTTTGTTCGGCCCGCGATATTTCGTGCCCGGTTTGGGCACGATGATGCTGACGAGGGGCCGCGTGCTCTCGCCCTTCCAGAAGGCTGTCCAGCGTCCCCGCGCTTCTTCAAAGTCAGGTTTGAATCCCAATTCCATCACCACGCATCCATCATTCTCAACAACCCGCGCGCTTCATCGGCCAACGTGAGCAGGTAACGGAACATCCTCGCCCAATAATCTGCGTAAACATGGATGGGGTCGCCCCACATTTTCTCGAAGCGTGGGTGTTGAGACTCATCGAGCATAACCGGCAGAAGATTCCGCGTGCCGCCGAGGCAGTAACGCAACGGGGCCGCCGCCGCGTAGCCGAATCGCGCCAATCGCGAGTCGCCCTCCCAGCCGGAATCGCGCAACCCTGCCAGATAATTCTCAAAGACGACTTTCTCCAGCTCCGCCGCTTCGGCCAGATCAACTTCCCGGAAACCCAGCGTCGCCGCCACCGGAGCAACTGCCTCTTCCCCAATCGCCCCGGCGCCTGCAAAAACCCAGTCAATCGCTACTGTCTGCTCCTGTCCATCCGCGCCGCGCCGCGCGAACAGATTACGGCGAAAAGCATCGCGGTGGCAGAAGGTGCGCGGCAGGCGGTCGAGCGCGGAGAGCAGAGGCTCGCGGTCGGCCCACAATCGAAAGATGCCCTCCGCCACGTCGTCGGGATAAAGGCGGCACAGCAACGGGTGATTCAGCACACTCGGCAATTGGGCCATGGCAGGTGCGGCTTGAGTGACAAGCACGCGCAACCACTCCCGGCTCAACCACGGCCAGTGCGGCAATGACCGCCCGTTCAGATATGCACCGTTGAACCGGCCGAGATGCCGCGCGGCCAAACCGTACCGCAATAGCGGCCACTTCGAGCCGATGTCATCTCTCACCTCTTCGAGCCAGATCCAAATTTCACCCTCCGCCTGCTCGAGGACGGCGAAACAGCGCGGGGCCGCGAGGCCGCCGGGCAAATCCGCCAACAGGCTGGATTGATAAGCCAGCGCATCGCGCTTCAAATAGTTCCAGTCGTGTGGATCGTCTTCGCTTGAGCCGGGCGCGGGGCGAACGATCTTGAGAATGAGCGACCACGGAACCGCTCGCTCGTGATCATGCGCCCTGCCGATGAGGCGATACACACCCGCGCGAACTTCAAAGCCGCTGTGAATCGGTTGAAGCGTCCAATCGTTGAGTTCGACTGTCTCACTATTCAGGGCGCGTTGCACCCGCGGCGTGAGTGTGGCCCGGTCAATGGCGGGCAAACATTCTTCAACCCGGAGAGTCATGGCCTCACCATCGCCTCGATTTTGAACACCCGCGCGCCTCCGTTCGGCGCGCGCGCTCTGGGCACAGTCACTTCAAACCGGCCGAGTTCCGCTTCCGTTGCGGTTGACGCGGTCTCGCTCACAAATCGGTCACACGATATGGCCCCTTGCCGCTCATGCCCATTTCGGCCAGTGGCAGGCGCAACGTCATCGGCAACCCCATTGCGTTGTCGTGGCTGGCGATAACGACGATGGCCTTCTCGCCCCGAATGAAGCGGACGTACGGGATAGGCCGGGTGGAGGGCGAGTGCGGCACTCTCAAGATGTGCGTGGCCGAGCGGTCGCCGTGCAACACGTCCCGGTTCTCACGCCGGATGCGGAGCATCTTCTTGAAGTCGTCGAACATCTCACGGTGCTTCGTTTCCTCCAACTGCTCCCACTGAATCCACGAGCCGTACAGCCAACCGCCCGGCCCGCCGCCGCCGTACAGATTCTTCTCCAGCCCCGGCAGGCTCGTCTGCTCGGCCTGGAACTCCTCGCCGGACATGAAGACTGGGATGTTGTACCCGAACAGCGTGTAGGCCAGATTGCCCCGCTCGCCTTTGACTTTGTAATAGTTGCCGGGGCCGGACTGCCAGCCCTCGTCGTGGCAACTGATTTGGACGCCGACATACTGCGGAGTCTCACAAAATTCACCCGCCATGTCGGAACTAAAGCCGTAGTAATCGTGCTGACCAAAATGGTATGTGCAGGTATGCTCCGGGATGATGACGATAGGATGCCCCGCCGCCGCGCATCGTGCCGTGATAATGTCCCACAGCGGCATCTGGTGCTGGCGCGGCACGTCGAGGCGGTAGCCGTCCACCCCGTACTCGGTCACGTAATTGACCCACACGTTGATCCACCCCTCTCTGAACTCGGCGTTATCGTAGTCGTAGTCCGTCATCCCCCATGTGCCGCCTTTGAACCAATCGGGGTGCTCAGCGATGAGGGGGCTGTCGTCCACGACGCCGTGTGTGATCACGTCCAGAAAGATTCGGATGCTCCGGCGGTGGGCCTCGTCCATCATGTCGTTGAAATCGCGGGCCGTGCCCAGCGCCGGGTCAAATTCGTCGGGCCGGACGCAGGCATAGACCGATTTGATGCCGTAGAAGTGTGCCGTGCACCGACAGTATCCCGCCAGCCAGATACCGGTGATGCCCAGCTCTTCGAGATATGCCAGCTTCTCTTTCAGGCTGGCAAAGGTCCCGCTGCCACTCCCGCCGCCCGCGCCATCCGGCGAGGTGAAGGCGTAGGGGTTGATCTCGTAGATCACGAGGTCTCGAGTCCACTCAGGCGCGAGCGTCATTCCGGGGTCGCGCATCTTACTCCCCCGGCTGCGGCGGTCGCAACGGCGGAACCGGTTGCAGGATCTTGCGTCGTTCGGGCGACAGGCGATCGAGCAGGGCCTGCGAGTAGGTGTATCCGAAGCGCGTCGCCCCCCAACTTGCGCCGTATCGGTAAATCACCACGCGCCGTTCGCCGGGGTTCGTCCGGCTGCTCGCGCCATGCATTAGGCCATCCACAAACAGCAAAGCATCGCCCTTCTGAAGATGCACTTCGATCGCGCCCTCCATCGTGTCCATCCGCTCAAGCCGGGCGTAATCGCCGGCCTGTGGATGCGGCAGGTTCGATTTGTGACTGCCAGGGATCACCATGGTGCCGCCGTCGCCGGGGCCGATGTCCGTCAGCGCCAGAATGATGTTGCACTGCCCACAGCGGAAGACGCCGTGACTGTAATGGTAGATTCCGCGCAACGCGCCCCGGTGCCCGCCGGAGTGAACCGGGTGATACCCGCCGGAGCGCCGCACCGACAGGATACACTCATCAATAAATAGCCCTTCGACATACGATCCTTCCTCGCCGCAGTAGTGCTGGACATAGTTGATCCAGCCGGGATGGTCAATCAGCCGTTCAAACGGCTCACCCGCCTCCACACAATTGTGCAGTTCGAACCCGGCCGCCGCGTTGTAGTCGCGGCGTTGGGCGTCGCCGTGCCATTGCCTGTTTTCCATCGCGGGCAATGCCTCTATGAGGCGATTGAGATTGGCGACCGACTCCGGCTCGACTGCCTGCTTGAGGATCAGGTAGCCGCGAAGGTCGAATAAAAAGTCGTCCAGCGCGGTCGGTTGCTTGGGTTCCATACGTTGTTCCTCCCGGTCAGAAAGTGTTGCGCGGCGTCAGATGGTATAGGCCAGCCGCGTGCGGATCGAGCGACGCCGTAAACGAATCTTGAAATGGTCCTAAATCTTGATGCGCCCATAAATCGCGCACCACGCACGCACGCGACACTCCCAGTTCTCGGAATGGGATCTCGACCCGCGCGCGCGCCTCGCCGAGGTTGAACAGCGCCAGGCACTTGTCTGCCGAATCGGGAACGTCTGCGGCCCAGGCAATGTGATCGCCGCGCGCGAACACTTCGCGATTGTTCTCGCTTGCCCGGTGCACGGCGAGGACTTCTGCGTTAGTGAGCAGGTTCAACGTGCATTCGTCGAGGCTCGTCAAATCGCCGCCGAATATCAGCGGCGACCGGAACATTGTCCACAAAGTCATGAGCGTGATCTGCTCGTCCCATGTGAGGCGGGTGGGGCGATCCGACCCGATGTGGGGAGACGGTCCGATCCGGCCCAGCGGCAGCAGGTCGAGATCAGGCCAATGTCCGGAGCCGATATACTCCGCCCATTGCCGCGCGGCGTCGAATTGATTTTTCAAGCCGGTCGAATCTTTGACCTCTGGCTCCCAGCGATCCCACAAATCGGCGGTGATGCGCCACAGCTCGCTGTGCGCTTTCAGGTGCGCGGCGTTTTCGACGCTCATTCACAAGCCCGGCGAAAGGCTGAGGACGATGTCGTGGCCCGTTTTCCTGATTGCCTGAGAGAAAGCGGCGACGTGATCGGGATAGTAGGGCGTCCCCATGTCGTCGGCCTTGATGTAGTCCACGCACCACTCGGCGCACAGCGCCGCCACGGAATCGTAATACGCCTGCGCGCCCGGATGTGACAGGTTCAGGCCATACATATCGGGATTCCAAGCGCACACATCGTTTGTGTTCACGATGTCCCGCGCCCGGCAGGGCGTGCCGAGGACGGGCGTGTTCAGCGTCACGGCCTGGCGCGGGATGCCGCGCATCAGATGAATTCCGAACTTCAGCCCCAAGTGATGCAGATCGTCGGCAAGCGGTTTGAAGCCCGCGCCGCCCGCCGCCGAAGGGAAACGGTTGATGGCCGGCAGCCACCGCCCGTAGGCGTCCATTTCCATAGCGACATTCTCGCGGTAGGTTCCGGCGACGGGATGGGGGTCGTACCATAGTGCATCAATCACCACGTACTCCCAGCCGTAACGTAGAAGGTGCCGCGCCATGTAGTCCGATGTAGCTCGCACGTCGTCTTCCCGAACGGTGCTGGCATAGCAGAGCCAACTGTTCCAGCCCATCGGCGGCGTGGGGGTAAGATGATTGTGGAGACTCATTCGATCCCGTACCTCGCCAACTGGCGGCGGTACTCGCTCTCGTCGCCGGTGAGCGGTTCCCAGTGAAAGTGGCAATGAATCGCGCCGGGGTCGCCGACTTGTTCAATGACGGCGTCGAGGATGTCGAACTCGCCGAAGATTTGCATCAGTTTCCCGGCGGCGTGAATCTTTTGATAAACCTCCGGCCAGTGAGCGCAGTCGGGCTTGCCCGCGCCGGGAACCCACTGCACCCCGTTGAGCGTTTCGATCTTCAATATGGAATCCAGATGGGCCAGTTGGCCGATGCCGTCCAGATGGTAGAAAGAATGGGCAAGCCGCCGGGTGCTGGCCGCCAGTTCCGGCTCGGCAAACTCGTCGAACATCTTCGGGCCGATCATGAACGTGAAGTCGGATTGCAGCATGTACCCCGGCTGCTCGTAGAAGAGCGAAGACCAGTCGGAGTAGCCCGGCGTGTGCGGCGCGATAATAGCGTTGATTTCTTCAAAGTAGCGATGCCAGGCTTCGTGCACCTCCCAGGTCAGGCGTTTGACTTCGTCCGGGTATTCGTACAGGTCCACCGGCAGCTTTTCGCCGTGTCGGAAGGTCGAGAGGATGTCCAGGTTCCCGCCCAGGTCGGTCATGCTCATGAGTACCTGCCCCTGCCAGTGGCGCATCCCGGCCTCGTAAATCTCCTTAATCCGCCGGAACCAGAGATTGTCGGGATCGTAGCGAAAATGGATTTGGTCTATCGGCAAGTCCTCGGATGGAAAAAACCAGACCAGCCCCGTCGAGTTGTCGAGCCTCGCGCCCATGAAGGCCGCGATCAGGCCCGGCCCGAAGACATCCATGCTGAAAAAGGGGAAGGCGTCGCCGAGGAACACGAGCCGGGACAGTTCGTAGTCAATGCAGTCAATCAGGTCCTCCGCCGGGATCGAAAAGTCGTGGCACGTAGTCTGCGAAAGCAATGGCGCGCAGGGTCGGTCGCGGCCAGGGTCGCGCCCGGACAGGGTGAGTGGGATGATGGGGCGGTCGAGTTGATGTGCCCACCACAGGCGATAGGTCTCTTTGACTTTTTGCCATTGGTCTATGTCAAAGTGAATGGGCATAGAATGCAAATGAGGCTGCGCTGCCCAGGCTAGACCACTGGATTGAGTTCACTGGCCGCCAAATCGCCCGGCTTGCAACCGGGGAGCCACCGCGCCAAATCTTTCTGGCGGCCTTCACCCACCGGGTTTACTACCCGCGCCCCATCGGGATAGTAGATCATGGTCATTGCCTTGCGGATTGTGTCGGTGGTGTTGGGCGCGGCGGCGTGCAGAACCCAGCCGGAGTGAAAGGTGGCATCGCCAGCCGCCATCGGCTGGGATTGGCTCAGCCGGAAGCCGCGTTCGGCTATGAACCTCCGAAACACATCCTGAGATTCGTCTGAGATGGGGAACTCGCCGAGAGAGCCGCTGGTGTGCGAGCCGGAGGCGAAATGCAGTACGCCCATTTCAGGCGTGACGTCTACCAGCGGCATCCACATCGTAATAGTCTGGTCGGTGTCCAACGGCCAGTAATGCTGGTCTTGATGCCAGGGGGTGTAGCCGCCCCCGGCTTCCTTGAACAGGGCTTGATCGTGATAGAGCCGCACGCGCTCCACGCCCATCAAGTCGGCAGCGATCTTCGCAAAGCGGCGTGCCAGGACAAAGCGGCGAACCGCGTCCGCGTCATCGCATGCCCACAGGTTCATGATCTGGAGGAAGGCTTTTTTGTAGGTGTCGCGTTCCTCCAATGCACGATGTTCGGTGTTGTAACGTATGGCCGCCTCGACAATGGCCGGGCCGTAGGCAGCCATCTCCTCCGGCGAGGCGACGTCCCGGAGCAAGATATGGCCGTTCGCGCGATAGGCCGCCACATTTTCGGCTGAGAGCGGATATTCTTGCGACAGGTCAGGCAGTTCCATAGCATATCCCTGTTTGAGATCAACCTTTGATAGCGCCCATCGTCAGCCCGCGCACGACGTAGCGCTGCAGGATAAGCGCCATGATGATGGTCGGCACAATGTACATCACTGCCGAAGCTGACAGGCTGTCCCAGCGGATGCCAAACCGCAGGGACATGTGAGACATGCCGACCGGCATCGTCAAGACCCCCGGTTTTTGGACCATCATGACAGCTAGGCCAAAATCATTCCAACTGATCAGGAAGGAGAAGATGGCGGCCACCGCCAGGCCCGGCGCGGCCAGCGGCAGGACGACGTGATACAACACGCTCAAGCGATTGCAACCATCCACCAGCCCGGCGTCCATCAGTTCGGGGGGCAGGTCTTGAAAAAAGCCTTGCAGGATCCAGATGACCAGCGGCAACTGGCCCGCGACGTGGGCCAGGATCAGGCCGTAGTACGTGTTGGTTAGCCGCAGGCGGGAGAAAAGCAAGTACAGGGGAATGCCCACCGCCACCGCCGGCAGAATCCGCATCAACAGCGTGGAGATGAGCAACGATTGCCGGCCCCGGAAGCGATAGCGGGTAAACCCGTAAGCCGCCAGGGAGCCGGCCGCCAGCGTGATCGAGGTCGAGCTGAGGGCGACCAGCAGGCTGTTGCGGAGGTACGTTCCCACCGGAAACTCTTTCAGAACATTGGAATAGTTCTCCAACGTCGGCTGGGTGGGCAACGAGACGACGAGCAATTCGGAGCGCGGCTTGAATGACCCCAGCGTCAGCCAGATAATAGGAAATAGGAAGACGACCACGGCCCCCAGGATAAGCGCGTAACTCAACACGAGTTGCAAACGTCGTTGGGTCTTCATAGCGCCTCCTCTGTGCTCCGCATCGAACGAATCAGCACCAGGCCGCCCACCAACAGGATGAGGGTCATAATCCAGGCTGTGGCCGTGGCCGTGCCGATGGCGCGATGTACGAAGACCCCCCGGAAAGCATAATACGACAGCACGTCACTTTGAAAGTTGGGGCCGCCCCGAGTCATCACATAGATAATGTCGAAGACGCGAAAGGCGTCCATGCCGCGAATGAGCAGCACCACGAGTATAATCGGCTGGAGCAGGGGCAGGGTGATATGGCGAAAGGCCGCCACGGCGCTAGCGCCGTCAATCCTGGCCGATTCGTAGTATTCGGAGGGGATGGAGAGCAGCCCGGCCAGCATGAGCAGGATGACGAAGGGGACGGTGGCCCAGATGTCTACAATGACGACGCTGTACAGCACCAGATCCGGATCGGCCAGCCACAGCGGCGGCGTGAGGCCCAGTTGCTCAATCAAGTAATTGATGACGCCGAGTTCGCGGTTGTACATGAACTTCCACATCAGGCCCATGACGATGGGCGCGAGCATCATGGGGATGATGAGCAGGGTGCGGATTACCGCCCGGCCGCGCTCGATGGTGGCCAGGGCCAAAGCCAGGGTCAGACCGATGACGAATTCCAGCGGCACGGCCAGGCCTGCATAGATGAACGTGTTCTTGAGCGCCCGCTGAAATTCTTCGCTTTGAATGATCTCAAGATAATTCCCCAGGCCCACGAAATGAAAGTCCTGCGGGCGAGCCAGATCAAAGAAATGGAAACTCATGTAGGCCGAGTAGGCCAGGGGATAAGCGAAGATGGCGAGCAGCAGCAGGAACGCAGGCAGCACCATGAGGAATCCAAAACCGGCGTTACTGAGCCGCCACGCCGACTCAAAGCGGGGAACCGGTTTTTCCGACAACGACGGCGAAGAGGAGTCCGTTTCCATTGATTCTACAGCCAGAGTCGCCGGGGGCTGGCCCCCAGCGCCTCACACAGGAGAGCGTGTGCGAGAAAATCTCTACAGGCGCTAAAGTTGGCACGGGAGGCGCCGTCTCCCATGCCAGTGAGCGAGAGAAGAAGAGGCTGGTGTCTACTTGCCTTGTAACTTGGGCAGCGCCTCGCTGAAGAACTTGTTCTTTTCCAGGATAGCTTTGATCTCCTCGTTCGCGTCATCCAGAGCGGTCTGCGGATCTTTCGCTCCGGTGAGGGCGGCCTGGATGGCGGCCACCTGAACATCCTCGACCTCTAGCCACGAGGGGCCGGTGTCCAACCACTGCACGCCGAGGCCATCTCCCAGGTTGACGTTGATGGCGTTGAGCAGGGTGGGGTCTTGCTTTGCCCAGATTTCCGCCACAGACAGACGCACAGGGTTGCCGTCCTTGCCCTCGGCAAAGGCCAACCCGGCGTGGGGGGAGCTCATCCATTTGGCAAAGGCAATAGCCAGTTCCGGGTTCTTGCTCATTTTGAAGACGTTCCACGACCAGCCGCCGATGTTGCCGCCGTGAATCACCTGGCCCGGCTTGCGCCCGACCATGATCTTGTCCACGACTTTGGACTGCGCCGGGTCCTGGACGATGCCCCACAGGTAGGGCCAGTTGATGGCCATGGCGGCCCGGCCCTGAGCGATCAGCGTGTCAAACTCGCTGTAGTCCATAGTGACGGTATCGAGCGGGTAGATGTGATACTTGTTCTGGTTATCGGTGAGCCAGGTAAGCGCCGCCACCGCCTCGGGCGAGTTGAGGGTGGGGTTGTAGTCTTTGTCGAACTCCCGCCCGCCGAAGGCATACAGATAGTTGTACCATTCCCAGGTGCTGGCCAGATTGGCGATGCCCTTGTAGACCGACCCGTAGACTTCGATGTTGTTCGGGTCGAAGCCGTCTTCGCCGGGGTGCTTGCCGTTCTTGTCCGTCGTCAACTTGATCGCGTATTCGCGGAACTGGTCGTATGTTTCCGGGGGCTTCTTGGGATCCAGCCCGGCTTTCTCGAATAGTTCCGTATTCCAATACAGCAGGTTGGTGTCGGCGATCATCGGCAGGCCGTATAGTTTGCCGGCGATACTGTACTGGGCGATGTCGGCGGCATAGAAATCGTCAACGTCCGGGGGCTTGGGCAGTTCGACGAGATAGCCGCTCAGTCCGAAGTCCTTGGCACCGCCCGCGCCCGTGTGCGTCAAGTCGTAGATGCCGGAGTTGTTCACCAACTCCAGCCGAGTCAGGTCGTAGATTTGATCGCCGGGAAGGGGAACGAACTCCACTGTGGCTCCGGTCAGTTCTTCGAACTCCTTGCGCAGTTTCTCCACCGCCCGATCCTCGCCGTGGAAAAAGGCGCTGAGGACGACAGTGATTTTCTGCCCGTCGAAACGACCGGGGGTGTAATAGGCAATGGCCTCCGGAGACATCTCAATACCGAAATCAAACGCCGGGGCGGCTGTTGGCTCGGGCGCTTTCGTCGGTTCGGGGGCCTTGGTCGGCTCGGGCGCAGTGGTGGCCGTCGGTTGGGCCGGCGCACAACTGGTTACCAGCACAGCCACAAGGGTCAGTGCTGTTAGAAGAGAGTGTCGCGGTTTCATTTGGAACTCCTCCTTGTTTCATTATGCGGGGACAATTCAACGGTTCGGTGTCGTTGTGAAGTCTGGGTTATCTTGTCGGCTGTCACCTCCTATTCTGCCCGAGCAAAATTTGAACTCAATCTTCCTCATCCTCTTTTCAAAAGGCCGCCTTGCCGGTTGATTCTCGAAGAACGAGTTCGGTGGGCAGTTCGTGATGCAAGACGGGCAGGGTTTTTCCTTCCAGCAGATCGATCAGTAGAGTGGTGGCCAGTCTGGCGATCTGGTGGATGGGCTGGCGCACGGTGGTCAGGGGCGGCCAGACCTGCTCTGCGAGGGGCACATCGTCGAACCCGGCCACCGACAGTTCTTTAGGGATTGATATTCCCAGACGATGCGCCACATTGAGCGCCCCGGCGGCCATATCGTCGTTGCTGGCAAAAATGGCGGTGGGTCGCAGGCTCATTTCTAGGAGTTCGCGCCCGCAGGAGATTCCAGATTTGAACGACCAGTCTCCTTGACGTATCAGAGTTGGATCAAAGGGCGCCTGATGTGCCTGCAAGGCGTCCCGGAAACCCGCCAGACGGTCATGACTGGCATGGTGATCGGGATTACCCATGATGAAGCCAATGCGCTGGTGTCCCAGCGACAAGAGGTGTTCGGCCATGTCCCGCGCGCCTCGGTAATCGCTCGCCGAGACGTGCGGCAGAGGTAACTGGCGATCATGGGGCGTCAGGCGGATGAACGGGATATTTCTCTTTTGGAGTGTATCAAGGAGTTCTGGCGCGTTGTCGCACGGCGGTGTGAAGAGATACCCTTCCGCCCGTTGTTGCGCGACCATACGCAACAACTCTTCGCGATCGGCGGGCTTGCTCACGTCAACAAGGCGGGTCATGATCCCATACCCGCGCTGGCGGGCAACTTCCAAGCTTGCCTCCAAGACATCGCTCAAATAAGCCCAGGTCGCGTTGTTGAAAAGGAGGCCGATCACCTTCGAGCGACCACGCGCCAGACGTTGAGCCATGATATTGGGGACATAGGCCAGATCTTCCATTACGGCTTGGACTCGGGCGCGCGTCTCTTCCCCAACCATCGGCTCGTTATTGATGATGCGAGAAACAGTCTTGACTGAAACACCGGACTTGGCGGCTATATCACGAATGGTAGGCATTATCCAAAAAGGAAAAATCCGAGCGAAATTTCCAGAATGACATCGGTATCTGACACCGGTATCAGTATATGAAATAACAATTTCCATGTCAAGCACTAATCTCATTTGCTTGGGCGGGCGCTACAGATTCTTAGGCGTATTGGCCGAAGGTTCGAGCCGTCTCCAGCAGAGCAAAAACATTCTCATCGGGGGTAGTGTGAGGCAAGACGCAGCCCGGGCTGAGGATAAAACCGCCGCCACTGCCCAAGTGTTCAATATCGTAGCGGGCCATTTCTGACACGTTCTCAGGCGTGCCCAGAGCCATGACGCCACTCGGGTCCACCGTGCCGATCAATGTTGTCTTGCCCTGCGCCGTCCGTTTGCAGGCATCGCGATCTATCTTGTAATCCACCTGCAAAAAAATGCTGCCAGTGCCCACCATTGGCTCGATGATTTTGGTGGCGTTGCCGCAGATATGCATCCCGATTTCTTTGCCATCCGTTCGAAGGGTTTCGATGATGCGCTTTTCGTATGGAAAAGCAAAGCGACTGTACACGTCGGGCGAACACACGTCGGGGCCGGCGATGCTTTCGCCCATCATGGTCAGGTGCGCCCCCGCGTCGGTCAGCGCACGAGCGTAGCGGAGCACTTGTTCGGTAGAATATTCCAGCAGGCGATGAATTAAAGACTCTTTGTCGGGATCCAGCAAAGCCGGCAACAACTCTGCCGGGCTAACGATATGTGACGCCAGGCTGAACGGCCCCTGATCGGCTTCAGACAGAAGGCAGACATGATGTCCCAGTTCTTTGGAAATGAGCCGGGTGGCCTTGATAACTTCGGGGAGCGTCCCATCCTGATAAGGGTCAATGGGTTTGAGCTTATCTACCTCCTCCAGGCTTTCGATGGCTGGGGCAATCACCCACGGGGCGGCGTCTTCCGTAAAATCAACCCCACAGCCCACAGCTTGAGCCAGCGCCGCTACGCCATTCTCCACATCAATCATGTCATGTCCGAACTTCTGCCAGGCCTTGATGTGCGCATCGGCCATTTTCTCCCCGTCGAGGCAGTAGTCGCGGATGGTGTAACCACCGATGGTGGCCGCGTGCATGAAGTTCTCCAGGCAAACCGGCACCCGGTCGGGGATGCCGCCCTTCAATACTGTCATGCACCGTTCGAGTGAGGTCATTTCGGCCATAGCCAACCTCCATTAGTTAGTACGGTTTCCGTTATGATTTATCCCGACCCTAAAGGTCTTCGAGACCTTTAGGGTCAAGCCCTTAGTGTACTCGCTTGACCACATAGTATTCCGTCGTTCCGTTCAACACGAGCACGATGGCCCCCATCACCGCCGCCCGGCGGTCGAGCGGCGATGCGACCAGGCGGGGCAGGAAAGGTACCACTCCCTCTAGCCGTTTCAGGATCAACGGGATCAGCAGGTCCGCCGATTTGGCGACACCCCCGCCCAAGATAACTACCTCCGGGTCAAGAATAGAGGCAATGTTGCCGACAGCCAGGCCTAAGAAATCAGCCGTCTCGGCAACAATCTTTTTAGCCCACATCTCATCCCGACGGGCCGCGTTGAAGACATCCTCAGCGGTCAAGCCCCGGGCTTCCTCATGTCTTCCCTCCTCAGTCAACAGCTGGCAGGCCCGCTCTGCAATCCCGGTTCCAGAGGCCAGGCTCTCCAGCGCGCCAAATTGATCATGGCGCCGCCCCAAGAATTGGACGCCTGGTAGCATGTATCCAATCTCGCCAGCGCCCTGGTGATAGCCTCGAAAGAGGGAGCCGCCAATCATAACGCCTGCGCCGATCCCTGTCCCCACCGCGATGCAAATCAGGTTGTTAGCGCCGCGTCCTGCGCCAAATCCCCATTCGCCGAGGGCGGCCAGGTTGACATCATTCTCAACAAAGACGGGGAGATCGAAGCGCTCGGTCAGGATCTTTTGAAGTGGAAGGTCACGCCAGTTCAGGCTTGGCGCCCAGATGACCGTTCCCTCGGGGCTAAGCGTGAGGCCCGGGGCGCCAACGCCAACGCCTCGGATTCTCTGCCCGGGAGGGCGTGGAGTGTTCAGAAGTTGTTCAATCAGTTCGCATAAACGCTCCACGTGGTCGTCACTGCCATTCTCGTGAGGAAGGTAAATCTCATGCCGAATATTCCCGGACAGATCGGCCAAAGCGCCAACCATCTTGGTTCCCCCCAAATCCACGCCAATGACAGCATAGGCGTTGCCGTTGAAATTCAGAAGTGAGCGCGGGCGTCCGCGCGTTGCCTCGCTGGCACCACTGGGGCGCACGAGGTCCTCCTCCATCAAATCCTCCACGATGCGCATCACGGTTGGCAAACTCAGATTAAGCAGATGAGCGAGTTGGGAACGCGAGATAGGCTCCTTTTCACGAATTAGATCCAAGATCGCTGAACGGTTGATATGCCGCATGGTGGCCGCGGTTGCAACTTGATTCATTGAAATTCCATTCTCCTTTAGAGCGGCGAAGCCAGCCAGCGCCGCAACATCGGCAGCGCAGTTCTGAGTTCCTCCGTCGGGTCATGATCAAAAGCGTGATTCTCCACGCTGTAATCGCCGCTGTAGCCGATTTTTTTCAAAGCCTGGACGCTGGCCTCCAGCGGCGCGCATCCCTGGCAGTAGCCGCAGTTGATATGCTCGCCTGGCGCTTGCACGTCTTTCAGGTGGACATGGAAAATATGGTTGCTCAACGCTTCGATGGCTTTGACGGCATCGTATCCCTGGGTGGCATACCAGCCGGTGTCAACGGCGGTTCCAATCCGGCCCTCCCCGCCGCCCCCAATCTTGTCCAACATTTCCTGCGGCGTTTTCTCAGGATGGTTTTCAAACGCCAGCCGCAAATCATATTCTTTCAGCGTTGCGATCACAAAGGCGCGTTCACTAAACAGCAGGGTCGTCGTTCCGCTGAGGAGTTGGGTTTTGACACCGGAGGCCAGTTTACAGGCGGCCACGAAATCCTCCCGGGTGGCCCCGAACTCCCCGCCGATGCTGGTTGCCGCCATATAGTGTTGTTCAAGCAGGCGGCGGGCGATGACGATATGCTCTTCACTTGCCCAGCGCCAACTCAACTGGCCCGGCGTCCACACGTCCAGCGCGTCGAACCCAAGCGCCTTCACGTCGAGAATGAGTTGCTCGAACCGTTTGGCGAACGTCTCCAACGGCCTATAGAACTCGTTGACGGCCCGCACACAAGTCTCCCAACTGTCATGCGGACGGGGGTAGCCGTTCTGTTTGGCGACAAAGCTTGAGCAATTCAATGATATTTTGTTCATGGGTTATACTGCGCCGCCTCACCGCCCAGACCCGCCGGTTTGAGCGCGGCGAAAATCTTTTGCAACAGGACTATATCCGCGCGGGCGTCGGATGCATCCGTCAGCGGCGGCGTGTCGTTCACGATGCAGTGATGAAACGCGATGAGTTCTTCCCTGAACGCTTCTGCATACGACACCTGAACGCGCTTCTCGAACGCCGCGCCGTTTTCCATCCCCTGCAAAACAACCGGCGCGGGAAAATTTTTCAAATAGGGTGATGGGAACTGAATGCGCAGCCGGTTGGCCGGGGACATCACGGCAATCTCCTGCGAATAATCGCGCAGTTCTGGCAGATAAGTCCATGTGTAAACAGCACGGACATTGCCCGAATATTTCAACACTGTCGTGATAGAGGCCTCCCGTTGCCCGGCAGGCCACAGCTCCGCGAACAACACTTCTTCCGGCTCGCCCAACAACCCGCGCAGTGCGTTGCAGTCGTGTACCAGACTGCCCAGAAACAGATCGGCGTAGAGAGCGCGCAGGGTGGGAGAGACTTCGCCCACTGCTTCAATAACCTGCCTGTCCTCGGCTTCGCGGATGGGCCGGAGCGCCTCGGCGGGCACGTCGTCAAAGTGGAGGATGTCGTGAATGCTCACGAAATCATCTTCTGCCGGGTGCAGCGTGTTGAGTTGGACATAGCGGATGTCTTGCAGTTCCCGAATTTTCTGTTGCGCGTAGAGGTAGCCGGGGTCGTACCGCTTCATGTAGCCAACCATCACCTTTGATTTGGTTTGGGTTGCGGCGTGAATAATCTCGTCGGCTTCGCGCGCGGTGTAGCACAGGGGCTTCTCTGCAAAAACGTGTTTTCCCCCGCGAACGGCGGCCAACACCTGCGGATGATGATTGCCGCCGGTCAACACGAGCGCCGCCTCAATATCCAAAGCCAGCAAGTTCTTGTAGTCGGTAAAACGGCAGTCCTCGGGAATGCCGTATTTCTCCCCTATGGCTTGCAACACACCGGGCGACAGATCGCTGAGAGCCGCGATCTCAAATAAATCGGGCAGACTCTGCAGATACGGCAGGTGCATCATCTGGGCGATGCCGCCACAGCCGATCACACCCACGCGCAGACGTTTGGAGTTGCTCATCGGGAACCGTTTACTCTTTGTATAGCGGATTGGTCAGGGCGAGCAGATCGCCCTCGGCGTCATAGCCCTGGCGCAGTTCCAGCCGACACCACCGATGCGGCGACACCTGCTCAATCGTAACCCTGCCGCCCGGCGGTTGCAGATTCCATGACCCGTTTGAAGCCCCATCGGACACGAGCCAGAGCGTGGCCGGCGGGGCCAGTTCACGCACCTCGACCGCGAGTGTCGCGGACTCATTTCGCGGAATCGAATCGCCGGGCAAGGAGGTCTCGAACCCGCCCGGAGTTCGGGCCGTGAAATATATCTCCGGCCCGCAAGACAGAAACGCCCGGCCCTGGCTTAACGCCCGCAGGATTTCTCGCTCGCCGAGGCCCTCGACGTAAACCCATGTGAATGGAATGTCCTTTTGCCAATATTGCTCCGCGTGATGATTATCCGTCCCGGCAATCGCCGTCACGCGGAAACCTTCGTTGAGCAAGTCGGTCCAAAGCTCGAGCGCGGCGGGATTGTAGATGCCCTCCGCGCGCCACGGCCCGTTCCAGATTTCGAAGCCATCAACCTGACTAAAATCAGTCCCGATGAAATCCCAATGACAACCAGTGCAAGCCGGGTTGCCGACGGCGCACGGGTGGTTGACGACAAAGAGCGCCTCCTGCCGATGCGCCTGCTCGATGATCGTGCGCACGCCAAACGCGCGCCTCGGCGTGCGCCAGTCAATCCACTCCTTAATGCCCAGCACATTGGCGTGGCCGAAGAACATGGTGCACTCCATGCCGCGCACCGCCAGCAATCCCTCCGGCCAGGTTGTATCTGAGGCAAGCCAGCTCAGGGTGTTGTGGCTGGTCAGTGCCAGAAAATTTAGGCCGCGACTCGCAGCGGCTCTCGCCATATCTGTTACGGTGCTTCCGCCATCACAGTGGACGCTGTGGCTGTGGAGGTCGCCCTTGTACCACCCCGGTTTGCGGCGAACCTGAGTTGGGCCGGCGACTCGCCGACGAGGGTCTGTAACGGCTGGCGTGTCGCCAGGCTGAACTTCTGCCGTCACGGCCAACTCGTACTCGCACCAGCCCCGGCCCTCTCCATCGTTGAGAATTTCGTGTGCGTCAATCACCACCTGCCACTCCCCAGCGTAGACCGGGCCGGGGAAAAAACCGGGGGTGGCCTGCCCGCCGGCCACAAACACCTCCTGCTCCACCTGCCAGCGATGAGCCGCCCCACGAAACCCCAGCGGGTCAAAAAGGGAAAGCGTGAGCAAATTTTGAAAAGCCCCAACTGCGCCCGGCGCAAAACGGAAATGAATCCGAAGCCGCGCCGAATCGGGGGGAACCGAGAAGGGAAATGCATGATGCCGCTGGCGATCCCGGTCACTCAGCCGGCCTTGTTCCTGAATGCAGATTACGTTCATTCTTAACCCTTGATCGCACCGCCGACAAGGCTCTTGTGAATCTGTTCCTGAAGAAGAACGTAGATGATGATACTTGGCAGGAGCGTCAACACAACCGCCGCCAAGAGAGTCGGGTAATCGTACGAGAACGTGTTGACGAAGAACCTTAGAGCGTAAGAAAGCGTCCGCGTCTCTTCGGATTGCGTGAGCAGAAGCGCGAAGAGGAACTCGTTCCACGAATTGAGGAAGATGAGCACGCCGGAGCTGGCAATCGCCGGCGTGGTCAGCGGCAGCATCACTCTTGTGTAAGTTTGCAGGAAACTCGCGCCATCCAGCACCGCCGCTTCTTCCAACTCCTTCGGGAGGGACTTGAAGTAGCTGTGCATGACAAAAATGGCCGTCGGCAGGCCCTTCACCGCGTATACCAGAATCAATCCCCACAACGTATCGTACAGGCCGAGCGTGCGAACGATCAGCGTGATGGGCTGTTGCATCGGGATCAGTGAGATCAACATCGAAGAGATGAGGACGGCATAGATGGCGTTTCGGCCAGGGAACTCGTAGCGGGCCAGCACGTAGGCGGCCATGCCGAAAATCGCAATGGCCGCAACCGTCGCCAGCGTTGAAACGAAGAGCGAGTTGAAAAAGAACAACAGGAACCGAGAGCGCGTCACGGCATTGACGTAGCCGGCGAGGGAAAAATGCGCCGGCCACGACAGAGCCGAGTCCAAAACCTCGACGTTGGTTTTGAAGGACGACAGCACCACCCAGGCGAAGGGGGCCAGGGAGATGAACACCACAAAAAGGATGAGGCCGTATCTGAGCGCGGCATCCACGAACCCGATAAGCCGACGTGAGAGGGACAAACTCATTTGCGCCTGCCTCCTAATCCGCCGGCTCGCTCAAGCGGAAAGCCCGCGAGACCAGATAGAAGGCCAGCAGCCCCATGACCAACAGGATCACGCCGACCGCATTGGCATAGCCATATTTGTAGCGGACGGTGGCCTGGTTGTAGATCATCAGCCCCAGGCTCATGGTCTGGTTGTTCGGCCCGCCCCCGGTGGTGAGATAGACGTAATCGAACATCTTGAAGACCTCGGTGACGGCGATGATGATGCCGACGCCGATGATGTTCTTGAGAAGCGGGAGATGAATATGCCAGTCCACTTGATTGTCAGTCGCGCCGTCAATCAGAGCCGATTCGCGGAGATCGGGCGGTATGCCGGACAGTTCGGCCATCGTGATCAAAATGATCACCCCGGCATACAGCACCCAGACTGCCGTCACCGCAAAGAATGCGGTCTCCGGCTCGAAATACCAGTGGACGAGGAAATCCTTGAAGCCGAGGGCGCGAATGGATTCGTTGACAAGACCGATGCCGGGATTGAAGAGGAAAGAATAAATGAGCGCCAGGGCCGCGGGCGGAATCAAGTTGGGCAACATGCTCGCCGACCGGGTGAACCGCCAGCCAAACGGTTTTCGGTGCAGGACGAGAGCCACCAACACGCCGAAGGGCACGTGGATGCCGGCCGCAATCAATCCCCACAACAGAGAGTTGCGGATGGCAAGTTGAAACTGCTTGCTTTGAATCAGATTCCAATAATTCTCCAGGCCGATGAACTCGATAGCGCCAAAGCCGTTCCACTTCGTAAAGCTGGTGGCGATCACGGTCACGATCGGAATCGCGTAAATCAGCCCGAACAGTACGAGGGTGGGCAGGAGAAACAGCGCGATCCAGAATGTAGGCCGTCTCATTTCGGAACGCCCGGTACAGACCTGTCAGGTCTGCTCCTTAAGACCTGACAGGTTGTATTCGACAGCGCCTCAACGAACTGGCTAGTTTCCTTCTTTGGCCGCGTCGGTCAACTGCTGAACAAACTCTTCCGCCGTGATATTACCCAAGGCAAGTTGCGGCAGGCCCTGGACAATGGTCTCGTTCTGGATGATGGTGTTCCACTGGCCTTGGTAGTTAGGCAGAACCGGCGCATGGTTCACCTGAACCAGCGTCAGCAATTTCGCCGCCAGCGGATCCAGCAGAGCCAAATCCTCCGAGGTCATCGCAAGATTGGGGGCGGTGGAGCCGAGGCGGATCACCCGTTGCCGCACGACTTCGCGCGAGAGCATAAACTCGATGAATTTAGCGGCGGCGTCCTGCTCTGCCTGAGAATAGCCTTTGGTGATCGCCCAGTCGCCAAGCTGGAGGCCGGTGTCGTCAACGGCGATGTTGCCCGGATACAGGGCCACGTCAATCTTGTCGCCAAATCCCGGCGACGACTTGCTGGGGTCCCTGAAGTCGCCAATCATCCAGGGGCCGTTGGGCATCATGGCCGTTTTTCCGCTCAGGAAGTTGTTGGCGGCCAGAGGGTAGGCGCTGCCAATCGCGTCGGGGGTCGAGTACGCAAAAAGCCGGCCCGTGTCCCGGGACGCGTCAACCATGCACGGAAGATTGAAGTCGTCAGGGAATTTGAGGTCGAGAAAGGCTTTACAGTCCGCCGAGCGGGCCATCAGCGCCTCGAACACCAGCATCGCGCTCCAGCCCGTGTCTTCCGTATGAAGCGAAAGAGGCGTAACACCTGCCGCCTTCAGCTGATCCATCGCATCAAAAAACGCCTCCCAGCTTCCGGGGAACTGCGTAATGCCTGCCTGGGCGAACAGCTCCGTGTTGTAAAAAATCCCGACGGGGGTCACCCAGGCGTCGGGCGCGGCGACGAGCTGGCCGTCAATGGTATTCAGCTCGACCGAAGACTGGAGAGCGATCTCCTTCCACTCCGTCGAGGCATCGAAGTAAGGCTTGAGGTCAATGATCTCGCCGTTCTTGAGCCAAAGGTCGGCCAGAGTCGGGTCCCGTTTCAACGTCACGATGATCGGCAGGTTACCCGAGGCGGCGTAATCGGTTTTCAGTTTTTCGACATAGTCGTGCTGGCCGGGGACATACTCGACCTCCGCCTTGATTTTGCCCTCGTACTTCTTGTTGAAGCAGTCCAGCGCATCAGTGAACAGCTTATCGCTGGGAGAATCCCCGCCGCCGACCCACCAGACGAAGCTGAGGGTCACCGGCCCGCCGCTGAAATCGGCCGGGGCGCAATTCATGGCAAAGGGATCGCCAGCGGGTGCGGGGGTTGAGGTCACCTCGACCGGCTGCTCGACAACGCGGGTGACTTCAACCGGGACTTCAACCGTCTCCTTTACGACCGCCGTTTCGACCACCTTTTCCGGGGTCGGCGTGGCGCAAGCGCCGAGGATCAGGCTCAGTACGACAATAACCCCCAACATCACGACTAGCCTGTTTTCCTTTTGAGTGGATGAGTAGTTGGTGTTCATCCTGGTTTCTCCTTCCTTGAAATTTAGACTGATCAGGTTCATTCGCTATTCTGGAGGAGCGGAATGTCAGAACTCATCACGTTACATCATCACCTCCTGTCTCTCATAGTTGTGCGCTCACTCGCGGTTGCCGTTTGTTACTCTTTGAGGCGTCAAGGCAAGTAAGAATGGTTGATATGGCACCAGCCCACTACGGCCAGGGCATTTAGCCGACTCAGTCTTCGTTAACTCATTGATGGCAGTATGCAAATTTAGAAGAGGCGAAAGCATCACACTACTTAGTTACTATATGTTAATAAGTAATTATAGATTGCATTTGAATCGCGTCAATACAGAACAAAAATTCATATTTAGGATTTACACGGTTGCCGAACTATGATTCTGTCAATGTTACAGGTATCAATGCGCACGCCGAGCTAAGTGCTTAAAGCGCCTTGCCTTTTCGCCAATTCGGCTACTGGAATCTGGCAGTAGATAGCATGAGCCGGGCCGACCGTCTGCCAGGGCGGCATCTGCTGATCACAGATTGGCCCGACTCGATGGGGGCATCGGGACGAGAACGGGCAACCGATTTTGTTTTCTACGTTTAGCTGCTCGAAGGGCGATTCTCGATAACTTGAGAAAGAACGGCCAGGCTCCGGTTCGGGCACAGACTGCAATAGCATCTCGGTGTAAGGATGAAAAGGCGGTGTGAACACTTCCGCCGCCGCGCCCTGCTCCATCAGCCGTCCACGATAGAGCACCAGGACGCGATGCGCCAGCCAGCGCACCACAGCCAGGTCGTGAGCGATGAACACGTAGGCAATGCCCCGCCTGGCTTGCAATTCGCGCAACAGGTCGAGAATGCTGGCTTGCACTGAAACGTCCAGGGCCGAGACAATCTCGTCACACAAAATCAACTTCGGTTCGGCGGCCAGCGCCTGGGCAATCGCCACCCGTTGCCGCTCGCCGCCGCTGAGTTGGCCGGGGAAGCGATGCATGTAACTGGGATTCAAATGCACGGCCTCAAGCAACTCCTCAACACGGCGGGTCTTGGCTGAATCGGCGAGGCCGAAGAAGAATTCGAGGGGACGCCCCAGAATGTGCGATATACGGCGGCGGGGGTTGAGTGAGGCGTCTGGGTTTTGAAAGACAAACTGAATCTGGCGGTGTAGTTCTTTCGACCGTTGCTCGATGGGCGCCGTGATGTTTTGATTTTCAAAAAGAATTTGCCCCCGCGTGGGAGCCAGCAAGCCGGCGATGGCCCGGGCGAGAGTGGTCTTGCCGCTGCCGCTTTCGCCCACCAGCGCCACGGTTTCTCCACCCGCAACAGTAAAAGACACGTCGCGAATGACGGCTTGAGGTTTCCGGCCTAAAAATGGCAGGCCGCCTCGGGCTTCATAGGCAATATCCAGATCGTGTATCTCCAACAACGCTGTGCTCATGTCTGTGAAAGGAAGTTATCCAGTAGCAACCGCGCTCTCAAGGTCGGCGACGCGCGGCCACAGCCAACAGGCGGCTTGGTGGTCGTCCCGGACGTCCTCCAACAACTGAGGGTGAGCGAAGCATTCGGATTGAGCGTAATGGCAACGGGGCGCGAAGCGACAGCCCGGCGGCAACTCTTCTCGCCGCAACAGGCCCCGCAACCGGCGTTGGTTTTCATTCGGGGCGCTGACACGCGGCACGGCGGCGATAAGCCCGCGAGTGTAGGGGTGACGAGGATTGTGAAAGAGTTCGGCCGTTGAGGCCACTTCGACGAGTTCCCCGGCATACATCACTGCCACCCGGTCACAAATCTGTGCCAGCACGCCCAGGTTGTGGGTAACATACAACATACTCATACCGTACTCGGTCTTCAGGCGGATCAGTAATTTGAGGATGAGCGCCTGAGTTGTCACATCCAGGGCCGTCGTCGGCTCATCCAGAACAAGCAGTTTGGGATTGCAGGCCAGGGCCATGGCGATGACCACCCGTTGTTGCTGGCCGCCGCTTAACTGGTGAGGATAGCGTTTGGCGATGGCTTGCGGCTGGGGCAACCCGATCCGGGCGAAGAGTTCGATGGTTCGTTCTTCCGCTTCTCGTCCAGCACAAACGTGATGGGCCTCCAGCGTTTCAACAATCTGGTGCCCGACTCGCAGGGAGGGGGTGAGACTGCTGGCCGGGTTCTGTGGCACAAGGCAGATTTTGACTCCGCGAATAGATTGCAACTCACGCGTATTTAGGCCAAGCAGATTGCGCCCCTCGAACTGAATGTTTCCTTCCCGGATACGACTGCCGGGGCGACGATAGCCAAAGAGCGAATAAGCCGTCGTGGATTTCCCGCAACCGGACTCGCCCGCCAAGCCGAGAGTCTCACCGGGGCGGATGCTGAAGGAAACGCGATTTACGACGTTGGCCCAGCCGTGTTGGTCATAAAAGTCAACCGTCAGGGATTGGACATGAATGGCGGCATCGGTTGACGACGTCATGCGTTTTGTTCTCTCCGGGCCGACAAGCCCAGTGTTTCACTGATGCTCTCTGTGAACAGACTCAGGGCAACCACGAGTGAGGCGAGCGCCAGCGACGGGCTGAGCACTGTCCACGGCGCAGTGACAATGTAGGCCCGACCCTCGTTAATCATTAGCCCCCATTCCGGCGTGGGCGGGGCCGCGCCGAAGCCCAGAAAACTTAATCCGCCGATGAACAATACGGCGTAGCCCGTTCGCAATGAAAACTCGACAAGGACGCTTGATAAGACGTTGGGCAATAATTCCTGCGCCGCAATCGTCCAGGCCGACTCGCCTCGAAGCCGGGCAATCGTCACGAAGTCTTCTGCCACCACACTCAAAGCGGCCGCCCGGACGACGATGGCTACCCGTGGCGTGAAGAAGAAGGCGACGGTGAGGACAACCACTAAATAACTGGAGCCTAGCGCGCCCAAAACCAAGAGCGAAAGGATGAGGGGTGGAATGCTCAAAAGGATTTCAACCACGCGCATCACCGCTTCATCCACCCAATTGCGAAGATAGGCCAAAAGCAAGCCCAGGGCGGCGCCGCCGATGACGGACAGGCTTGCCGCCGACAAGCCCAAGCCGAGGACGATCTGCTCGCCATGCACGAGGCGGCTGAACACATCGCGCCCAAAGTTATCCGTTCCCAGGAGGTGCTCGGCTGAAGGAGGTGAAAAGGGTTTGCCTGTCAGCATTTTGGCAGGCGCATAGGGCGCCCACAACGGCCCGGTCAGTGCCGTGAGGCCATGGAGCAACAACACTGCCGTCGCAATAAGAAACACCGGCGACTGGCGGCCCAACCAGAAAAACAATTTTTGCAACGCCTTTCGGTGTTGGTTTACGGCTACGGCTTGCATAAGCACAGGCAGACCTTGAAGGCCATCGCGAAGCAGACCCTTATGCTCTTTGCGATAACTCAACCCGTTCGCAGTCGAGGGTTGAGCGCGGCGGTCACCAGATCAGCTCCGAGGTTGGCCAGGATGTACACCGAGGCCAGGATCATGGCGATGGCTTCAATTACCGGTGTATCCAACAGGCGAATCGAGTCGACCAACAGTTGCCCAATGCCGGGAAAGGTAAAGATGTTTTCCACCAGCACCACGCCGCCGATGAGCCAGGCGATGTTGATGACGGTGACGCGGAGCGCCGGGCCAAGAGCATTGGGCAAGGCGTGAAGCATGATGACGCGCTGCTGAGACAACCCTTTGAGTGTCGCCATGCGGACGTAGTCTGAATCCAGCACGGCGATCAGGCTGGTTTGCATCATTCTCACGGCGTAAGCCGTCATGGACATTGTGAGTGTGACCGCAGGCAGAGCAAGCATTCGCAGGAGTTCTGGAAATGATTGCGCCTGATCGATCAGCGACAGAGGTGGAAACCAGGGAATCATCACCGTGAACACGAGCAACAGCAGAATGCCGATCACGAACTCCGGCGCCGCCGTCCCGACCAGCACCAACACCGAGAGCGAGTCGGCAAAACGGCGTCCGCGATAAATGGCGGTGATAACGCCTAAAAGCAGGCTCGCTGGCACGTACAAGATCAAAGCTACTGTGGCGAGGATAAGGGTGTTCTTCAAACGGGATAACACCATGTCGGCCACAGGCCGCTCGGTCCGACCGCCCGCCGAGGCCACGGAAGCGGGTATATGGGAGACTAACGAAACGCCCCAGTTGCCGCGCACAAAGTCACTGACCCATAAGCCGTATCTTACCCAGGGTGGCCGGTCAAGCCGCATCTGCTCCCGCAATACTTTCACTCGTTCCGGTGTGGCGTTCTGCCCGAGGATGCGGGTGGCCGCATCCCCGGGCAGCCATTCGACGGCCCAAAAGATGATGAGCGAAACTGCCAACAAGGTGATAACTGACAGCCCCAACCGGGGCAAGATCAGGCGCAGCGCGTAGCGCATGGCTGGCTAGCTGGCGAGGTCAATCGGGCGGAAGTCGTGATAGGGTGTGCCGGATGGCAACCAGCCGACAACGTTCTTGCGCGTAGCGTTGATAGTGCTGACCATGTAGGGAACCAGGTGGCCGCCTTCATCTACGATTTGTTGTTGCGCTTGTTGATAGAGAGCTTTGCGCTGATCATAGTCCAGCGTAGCGCGCGCCTGGGCAAACAGGTCATCCCAATCCTTATTGCGCCAGTGGATTTCGTTCCAGTCCGCGGCGGACAAGTATAGAAGCGCCAACATGCCGTCGGTGGGCCGGGCAATGTAGGCGCTGACAAACATCGGCTCCTTCAGCCAAACGACATCCCAGTACGTGTCTGCCGGGCGGATGTCCAACTCAAGGGTGATACCGGCCTCAGCCGCGAACTGCTGGTAGACAGTAGCGAACTCGACAAAGCGGGCCTGAACATCGGAGACGACCACCTTGACGGTGAGGCCGTCGGGATAACCGGCTTCGCTGAGGAGTTGTTTGGCCCTGGCGATATCATGCTCTCGCACACCCCGCACACCATACTCGAGTGTTGAAGAAATCGGGATGTCGTTGACCAACGTGCCGTAGCCCTGCGCCACCAAGTCGAGCATCCCCTGGCGATCCATTGCGTACTTCATCGCCAATCGCACGCGATTATCGTCGAAGGGCGGCTGGTCAATCTGCATGGCGATCAGTTCCATGTTGCCCTTGGGTTGGAGAACGATAGTCGTATCCGAGCCTGATTTCAATGCCTCCAGGTCGGTGAACGGCGGGTCCTCGACGATCTCCACCTGGCCTGCCTGCAGGGCCGCAATGCGTGAGGGCGCTTCTGGAATGGAGAGCAATTCGAGAGCGTCCGCTTTAGGGAAGCCCGCCTGCCAGTAATTCTCATTCTTGACGAAGAGGGTTGGGGTCTCGCCGGGGGTGAATTTGTTGAGTTTGAAGGGGCCGGTGCCGTTGGCGGTTGCCTTCAAGTCATCGTTGCTGGCGCCGTCCGGGACGATATAGGCCTGGCGAAACACGGTGCTCAAAGGGAAGTCAACGTTGGGTTGCTTGAGTTTGAAGCGCACCGTGTAGTCGTCTACAGCTTCAATTCCATCAGAGTCTAAACTAGACAGATTGCCCGCGCCGGGCGAAGCCACATTCGGATCAAGCAGGCGGCGATAAGAATAGACGACATCCTTAGACGTAAATTTTTCTCCGTTGTGGAACGTCACGCCCTGGCGCAATTTGAAGGTCCATTCACCGCCGGTGGCATTGGGTTCCCACGATTCGGCGAGCGATGGCGTCGCCTTCAAGGACTCATCAAACTGGGCCAACTGTTCGTAGACGGCGGAGATCAACCGCCCATCATGAGAGGTGTTGTTGAAAGCAGGGTCGGCGGTGTCTGCCGAGGTCGCCTTGCCGCTCATCACGAAACGCACTGTCTTGAGCGCTTTGGCGACGGTGGGCTGAATTTGGGCGGTCGGCGCGGTAGTCGGAGTAGCCGTCGGCCCACATGCGGCGAGAGTCGCCCCCATCGCCGCGAAGCCAGCAGTCTTGAGAAATTGACGTCGGGTCATTTTGCGTTTGGTTGACATGTTCTCCTCCTATGCAAGAAAGTACAGGGTTGATTCTTGGCAGTAGTTGATAACACCTTATTCACTCTCGACCTTTCATTCACCTCCCTCTGTCAAACTATCAAAACACAACATTGCAGAGTTTACAGAATTTTGAAATCCATGATTGGCGACTCTACAGGCATGCAAGCTTTTTTCTCATGTGTAGTTATCAAATTGTAATATCATGTATACATGATACAATAAAGTGGGTTATAATACAAGCACCTTTACGCTAAAATTTTGGGA
>JACPWC010000068.1 GCA_016197225.1 Chloroflexota bacterium | reverse complement strand
TTCTTCACTCAGTTCCCGCCAGGCACGGTCGAAGTCGGTTCGTTTCATGGAGCCTCCAAAAGGGGTATGGGCTGTCGGACGCGCAACGTGCCCCTATCTTACTCCTCTCTCTTCTGCTCCCAAAACTTTGACGGGCACTCTCTTGATCCAAAGCCGCCGCTGGCATCTCTCGCGTCTTCCATTACAATTACTGTCATCGCCCAAATGACTGCCCGCCCGACAGGAGCAAACTATGAACCTCTCGACCCCCGAAAACCTGGCCATCGTTGACCACCTGCTGACCACCACCCGCTCGGTTCGCAAGCGGCTGGATTTGACGCGCCCGGTGGAGCGGGAGATCATTGAACACTGTCTTGAGATCGCAACTCAGGCCCCCACCGCCTCCAACCGTCAGACCTGGCACTTCGTCATCGTCACCGATTCCGGCAAGCGCGCCCAAATTGCCGAACTTTACCGGGCCTCGTTTTCCGCTTATCTGAAGAGCGGAACGCGAACGGCGGGGCGCGAGTACGCGCCGAGCGAGAGCCAGATGATGCGAGTGACCGAGTCGTCGGCGTATCTGGCCGAACACATGCACGAAGCGCCGGCGCTGGTCATCCCCTGCATCGAAGGCCGCGTTGAAACCAAGCCCGCGTTTGTGCAAGCGTCGTGGTATGGCTCCATCCTGCCCGCCGTGTGGTCGTTCATGCTGGCCCTGCGCGCCCGCGGCCTCGGCGCGGCCTGGACGACTCTGCATCTGGCTTACGAAAAGGAAGTGGCCCAGATTCTTGCCATTCCCGAAAAGATCACTCAAACATCCCTTTTGCCGGTAGCCTATTTCAAAGGCGACGACTTCAAACCTGCCGACCGCATTCCCGCCCACAAGTTCACGCACTGGGAGTCGTGGGGAGAACGGCGGCCGGAAAATTAAAGGAGATAATGACATGCCTGTTATCAGCGAACGACTCGAAACCGATCACGCCCATTTGCTTCACCCGCTTCACCACCCCAGCGCCCACCAGCATCCCAAAATTTGGGTGGAGGGCAGGGGCGCGATTGTCAAAGACGCCGAAGGCCGCGAGTACATTGACGGCCTGGCCGGGCTGTGGAACGTCAACGTCGGCCACGGGCGGCGTGAACTGGCGCAAGCCGCGATGGAGCAAATGTCCACTCTGGCCTACGCTTCGGCCTACGCCGGCTCCACCAACTACCCGGCCATTGCCCTGGCCGAGAGGTTGAGCGCCCTCACTTACCCTTCCATCAACACCTTCTTCTTCACCAGCGGCGGGGCCGAGTCGAGTGACACCTCTTTCAAGACGGCGCGTTTTTACTGGAAGGCTCTGGGCAAGCCCGACAAGGTGAAAGTCATCTCACGCCTGAGGGGTTATCACGGCGTGACGCTGGCGGCCATGAGCGCCACCGGCATCGCTTCTTACTGGCCGATGTTCGAGCCGCGCGTGCCGGGCTTTCTGCATATTGACTCGCCTGATCCTTATCGCTTCGTCAACAATGATCCGGACGTCACCCAGGGAGTAGCGGCGGCCAACCAGTTGGAAGCCGCCATTTTGAAAGAGGGGCCGGACACCGTGGCCGCCTTCATCGCCGAGCCGGTGCAGGGCGCGGGCGGCGTCATCGTCCCACAGGATGACTACTTCGCCCGCATCCGCAAGATTTGCGACAAGTATGAGGTGCTGTTGATCGCCGACGAAGTCATCACCGGCTTCGGGCGCACCGGGCGCTGGTTTGGCCTGGAGCATTACGGCATTGAGCCGGACATCGTGCAATTCGCCAAAGGCATCACCAGCGGCTACATTCCGCTTGGCGGCATCGGCGTCTCCGACAAGATTCGCGAGGCCATCAACAGCGTGCCGCCGGGCAAACGCTGGATGCACGCTTACACTTACTCCGGCCATCCCACCTGTTGCGCCGTCGCCTTGAAGAACATTGAGATCATCGAAAACGAAAAGCTGGTGGAGCGCGCCGCCGGCGGCGGCAAACAACTGTTGGAAAAACTGCGGACGTTGGAGGCGATGGACGGCGTGGGCCACGTGCGCGGCAAGGGCCTGATGGCGGCAGTGGAAGTCGTCGCCGACAAGACCACCAAACAACTGTTCCCGCCCGAAGCCGGCATGACTCAGCGACTCTACGATGCCCTGCTGAATCGCGGCCTGTACACGCGGGTGCTGGCCGACTGCATCTGCCTGGCGCCGCCGTTTGTGATCACCGACGAGCAAATCAATCGCATTGTGGAAATCATTCGCGACACGATCCCGGACGTGTTGCGCGCCGCGAGAGGTTGATCTCTATCCGCAGATTACACACGCACTACGGTCTCACTGCAAAGGAGTCGTAAAAGAATAATGGGTCTCCCGGCTTTTCCAGGCGAAGACTTGACCTGAGCAAATCAAAAAAGAAAGGTTGAACGATGACAATTGGATTCTCTCTCACCGAAGAGCAACGCATGTTGCAAAACCTGGCCCGCGATTTTGCCCGAGCCGAGATTGCGCCGGTGGCCGAGCACTACGACCGCACCGCCGAGTTCCCCTGGCCCGTCTTCGAAAAGGCGCGCCAGGCCGGGCTGATGAACGCCAACATTCCGTTTGAATATGGCGGCGGCGGGGCTTCGCTCATCGAAGAATGTTTGCTGGCCGAAGAGCTGGCCTGGGGGTGCAGTGGGATCAGTACTTCGCTGACCATCAACAACCTGGCCGCCCTGCCCATCCTCATTGCCGGGAACGAAGAGCAAAAGCAGGGGTGGCTGGGCCGGCTCACCGGGAAGAATCAACTGGCCGCCTACTGCGTCACCGAGCCGGGCGCCGGTTCGGACGTGGCCGGAATCGCCAGCACGGCCACGCGACAGGGCGACGAGTACGTAATCAAGGGAAGCAAGACCTTCATCTCCAACGCCTCGCACGCCGACTTCCACGTAGTTTTCGCCTACACCGACAAGGCGAAGCGATACAAAGGCATGAGCGCCTTCATTGTCGAACGCGACCGCCCCGGTTTCTCGGTGAGCAAAAAGTTCGACAAGCTGGGCCAGCGCGCCTCAGACACAGCCGAGATCACGCTCGACAATGTGGTCGTGCCCGAGTCGCACCGGCTGGGTAAAGAGGGCGACGGTTTCATGATCGCCATGAAGGTGTTT
>JACPWC010000067.1 GCA_016197225.1 Chloroflexota bacterium | reverse complement strand
CCTTACCGACGGCGGTCTGGATCAACCCGCCGCAGGTGACGCTGGCTGCCCCGGCTGACTTGCCGAAAACTACTGGTGTAGACACGGACGATCTACACTAAATTCCCAACCAAGTTGTCTCAAAGGGTTGACACATTCCGCTAAGCCTTATTGATCTAAGCGATGCACGGGCGGTTATGAGTCAGCTATGTACTGTCGGCTGGCAGATAGGCATATTCAGAAATATATATCTCAGCTTATCGACCGTGATTTACGCTGGATTTAGAGAAGAGGAAGTCAATGGCTAACCGTTATAAGCTGATGAGCGATGAACAGCCAGACGGCGAGGTTCAGCCTTCGCTCGTCGAAAGAATATTCCCTAATCCTGACAATGTCAGCGAAGGCGAATACCTTGCCATATATGATTTTCTGCAAAGTCCGGACATCAACAACGATCCCGAAATGATAGCCGCCTCTCTCAGAGAGTTTTCTGGCTGGGCCCAATACCTGTTACAGCAAATGCAAGAATCTGGCCCAATAGACCGTGCTGAAACGGGAGACTGACTCTTACCCCGCCCCCTTCTTCTGCCCCTCAATAAACCCAAAAATCTTCCCCCAAGCATCATCGCACGCCTCATTCCACTCCGCATAACGCCGGTCGAAGAAACAGTGCGGCGCGCCGTCGTAGAGGTGAATAGCGTGAGGGCCGCTACATTTTGGCGAACAGCCTTACTACAAACTCTTCTCCCTCGACCGCGAACTCCGGTTCGGTGTTATTGTGTTCCTTCATTAACCGAATCATGGTTGGGATTCCGGCTCCAAATTCCTCCATCAATCCCAGACGGTTGAGGAACTGGGCGATGAGGGGGTTGCGCGATTCGTGGTTATAAAGGCGAATGCTCTCCAACGTCATTGAATTCGGCAGGCCGCCCGGACTGCGAACTTCAAAGCGATTATCGAATATAAATACCCGCACCTGACTGCCGGCAATGCCATAATCACGATGGGCAACGGCGTTGACGATGGCCTCGCGAATGACGGGCGAAGGGTAGAATGGCTTGTCTGACCTCACCAATCCCTCGATTCGCGAATAAACCCCCGTGTACTGCAAGGCATAGTCTTCGACTTGTTTAGCTAACTTCGGCAGTGTTCCGTTTAACTCCTGCGGGCTTAAGCGATCAGCCGTCGCCTCATCGCCCAAAAAGCGAACTGCCGAGACGCGACTCTGGCGCAAATGGCGCTGCGGTTCCCGGCCAAATACCAATACTCCGGCTACCGTCAATCGCTGAACGCCATCCACCGTCGTCGCTACTCGTGTCCCTTCAAGCAATCGCTCCTGCGGCAGGCCAATGCTTTCCAGCGGTTGCCGCGCTATCGTCTCAAAGTAATGCCGGAAAGCATCCCGGTCTAAATCATGAATGGTCGTCCCGGCTACAGGCGACTCGTCAAAATGATATAGCCCTGCTTGCTGAAGCAGGCGAGCGCGTTGTTGTGGCGAGGCCAACTGCTTGGTTGCGCCGACACGAATATAACACTGGCCGCTGTTGTTTTCGTAGGGCGGCCCGGTTCTTTTATCTACCCGGACGGCAATCACATTCAGGCTATTAATTTCCACTCGCTCAATAAGCGGATATAGTGATGGGCGGCAGTTGTCGCGTGAGATGTTTGCCAATGTGTTCATCACCGCGTCGGCATCAGGGACGCCGACGATTTGTCCGCCATCCTCCACTCCCACCAACAGCATTCCGCCGCCTGAATTGGCAAAGGCGATCAACTCGCCGGCCGTGTCGCTCCGTTGAGAGACGTCGCGTTTGAACTCGACAGTCGGCCCCTCCCCGCCCGCAATCAGAGCAAGAATATCATTGGCTGCAAGCGTCATTGCGATCCTCCACTTTGCCCGCTTTCGCACAAGTATAATTCAACCTGTCTTCCCCTGCCCCTCAATAAACCCAAAAATCTTCCCCCAAGCATCATCACACGCCTCCTTCCACTCCGCATAACGCCGGTCGAAGAAACTGTGCGGCGCGCCGCCGTAGCTGTGGATGGCGTGTGAGACGCCGGATCTGTCGAGGGCGGCGTCAAGGGCGTGGACTTGCTCGGCGGGAATGCCGGGGTCTCCGCCGCCGAATAAGCCCAGCACCGGAATCCTGGCGTGGACCCCTGCGTCGGGGAGAGTCCCTTTCGACTCAATCCACGCCCGCCGCATCCCGGCATAGAATCCAATGACGCCGGTCAGCCCCAGGTCTTCCATGCTCGAATACAACGAGAGCGCGCCGCCCATGCAGAACCCGACGGTGAAGATGGGTTGTGGCGTTGGGGATAGGGATCGCAAATGGGCTACCGAGGCCCGCACGTCGTTTGTAAACGTCGGCCAGGTCATTGCGCCCATGTGCGGCATGAACTCGAACGAGTCCTCGCGCGCCGTCAGCCCCGCAGTTCGGCCAAAGTAGTCCATCGCCAGCGCGGTGTACCCGGCGTCGGCGAAGCGCAGGGCTAGTTCTTTGTAGAAAGGGTGCAGGCCGCGAACATCGGGATAGATCAGAATTTGCGCATCTTTCGGCTGATCAGCCTGGGCGACGAAGGCCATGAAGGTGTTGCCGTCACTGGCGGTAAGGGTGGCTTCTGCTCCTGAGCCGCCGCCGCCGATGCCGTGTTCAGGTGGTCGAGCATTATTGTCGTAACACATGGGTTTCCTCCTCAAGGGGATGTTTGATCTCGCCGGCCATGAAACGACCGGGGTCAGCCTCAAACGCGCGCAAGCAAGCCTGCGCGCAAAAGTAAATTCGCTGGCCGCGATAGATCGCGCTGGGATAGCGATCCGGCTCGGCAATTTTTCCGCCACAGACAGTGACGGCTTCAGAGTCGTTCATAGGTTCAGTTTGAGTCATTGTTTCCACGTTTTATTCCACACCGCTCGAAAAACTCGTCCAACTTCTCTCGTTCGCCCGGAAGCTCCTCGTGCTCGATGCGAATGATGGTCATCTCCGGGCCAAAGGTCAGGTGTTGGCGGCAACGGTAGGTGTGGGTCAGGCCGTGATGGGTGAGATGATCGGCGAAAAGAACAGCGGCGGTTTCTTCTCCAGACTCCTCAACCCGGCTTTCATAGTCAATCAACTCCAGCGTCGCCTTCGCCCACTCGCTATTCTCACGATACGACTTGAGGATTGCTTCCGGGCCGGTCAGCGCCTGGTCTGTTGTGTCGTAGCGGCAATCGGGCGCAAGCAGGGGTTTGACGGCTTCAAAGTCGTTGGCGTCGAGCCTGGCGGCGAACGCCAACGCCTGCTGGTGAATAAAGTGTGTTGTCATCTTTTATGATTATAATTCACTCATGCCCATCCGTCTCCTTCACTTTGCCGACCTGCACATTGGAATGGAAAACTATGGCAAGCTCGACGCCCAGCTTGGCATCTCCAGCCGGGTGCGCGATTTTTTGGAGCGGCTGGACGAAGTGATCCAGTATGCCTTCGACCACGACGCCGACCTGGTCGTGTTCGCCGGCGACGCCTTCAAGACCCGCGACCCCGACCCGACCCAGCAACGCGAGTTCGCCAAGCGCATCAAACAATTGGCCGACAAAATTCCGGTTCTGCTCCTGGTGGGCAACCACGACATTCCGGGCATGGCCTCCAAAGCCACCAGCCTCGACATCTTCCGCGCCCTGGATGTGCCTAACGTCATCGTCGGCTGGCGCGATGGCAGTCAGGTAGTGCAGACTAAACGCGGCCCGGTCTTCCTGGCTTGGGTTCCGTATCCGATTCGCAACCGCTTGCTGGCCCAGGAAGAGCATCGCGGCGTGTCCATCGAAACGCTCGACTCGGCGTTGCAGGAGATCATCGTGACCATGTTGCGCGACCTGACGACCGAGGCCGCCGACAAGGACATGCCTCGAGTCCTGGCCGGGCACTTCTCGGTGACGGGCGCGGTGTTCGGCTCGGAGCGGTCGGTGATGTTGGGGCGCGATCTGGCTGTGCCGAAGTCGTCGCTGGCTGATCCGGTGTGGGACTATGTGGCGCTGGGGCATATTCATAAGCATCAGAATTTGACGGCAAGCGATAGCCCCCACCCTAACCCTCCCCCGTCTGGAATTGCACCAGACAGGGGAGGGGATTCTCCCTCCCCTGCTGGCGGTTTTCCAGCGGGGGAGGGCCGGGGTGGGGGCCAGACTCCGCCGGTTGTTTATTCCGGCTCTCTCGAACGCATTGACTTTGGCGAAGAGGTGGAAGCTAAAGGCTTCTGCTGGGTTGAACTTGAACGGGGCCACACCAGGTGGGAGTTCGTCAAAGTTCACAGCCGGCCATTTGTCACGATCAAAGTTGACGCGCAAGAGGCGGCTGACCCGACCTCGGCGGTGCTGGCCCGGATTGAGGGCCGCGATCTCAAGGGCGCGATCGTGCGAGTCAGCGTCGAACTTAAATCTCATCAGGAAGCATCCCTGCGTGAGCGCGAGATCGAGAAGGCTTTGCGCGAGGCCGAAGTTTCCACCATTGCCGCCATCAGCAAAAATGTTGAGCGCGAAGTGCGGACGGCGCTGGGCGGCGTCAGCCCCGAGACGCTCACCCCGGCCCAACTCGTCGAGCGTTATTTTGTGTCCAAAGGCAAAACGCCCGAAGAGGCGGCTCAATATGCGAAGATGGCAGAAAGTCTGTTCAATGTCGAATGACGAATGGAAAATGACGAATGGAAAATGACAAATGGAAAATGGCAAATGACAAATGGCGAATGGAAAATGACAAGTGTCAAATGTCAAATGACAAAGGAGGGGATGTGTCTGCATCGCCCCGCAATATTCAGGAAAGAACGTTTGAGTTTGGTGTGCGTGTGATTCGCTTGGTTGACCGTTTGCCTCGCACCACAGCAGGCATACAGATCGGACGGCAATTCATCGCGTCGGGCACCTCGGTTGGCGCAAACATGCAGGAGGCTGACGGCGCCGAGAGCAAAGCTGACTTCGTGCACAAAACCGCTGTTGCGCTCAAGGAGGCGAAAGAGTCTCATTACTGGCTCCGCTTAGTTGACGCAACATTGCTGGCAAACGACGACGAGGTCAAATCGCTTATCCGCGAAGCTATGGAACTTTCCCGCATCATTGCCGCTATCAAACGCAACGCCCACAAGCCCAAATAACCTCTTCGCCATTCATCATTCATCATTCATCATTTGTCATTCGCCATTCGCCATTTGTCATTTTCCCTTTTCCATTCGTCATTATGATCCCTCTTCGACTCGAACTGCAAAACTTTCTTCCTTATAAAGAGCCGGACGCGCTCGACTTCAGCGGCCTGCACGTGGCCTGTTTGGCCGGCGACAACGGCGCGGGGAAATCGTCTCTGCTCGACGCGATGACCTGGGCGCTGTGGGGCCGCGCCCGGGCCAAGACCGACGAAGAGTTGATCTATCAGGGCGCGACGGAAATGCGCGTGGCCTTTACTTTCAGCGCACAGAACGACGTCTATCAAGTCATTCGCCAGAAGCGGGCGGGCAAGGGCAAAGGCAGTTCGCTCGAACTGCAAGCGCAGGAGAACGGCAAGTGGAAAGGCCAGAGCGAGGCCACCATTCTGCAAACGCAGAAGAAAATCATCGGCCTGCTCAAGCTCGACTTCGACACCTTCGTCAACTCGGCCTTCATCCAACAGGGCAAGGCCGACGAGTTCACCCGCAAGACTCCGGCTCAACGCAAGGAAGTGCTGGCCGACATTCTCGGACTCGACCAGTGGGGCGTTTACGAAGAGCGGGCCAAGAAACGCATCGCCGCTCTGCGCGAAGACATCATCACCCTCGACGGCGAGATCGCCGGTTACGACCGCGAACTTAACCGCCGCGCCGAGTACCAGGCCAACCTCGCCGCCGCCGAGCGCAAGCTGAGCGAGACGCAAGAGAAGCTTCGCGCCGCCGAGTCGCAGTGGGCCGAAGTGGAAAAAGCCCGCGACGCCCTCAACGCGCTTCGCAAGCAAATGGCCGATCTCGACAAACGAATCGCAAGCGGCGAAAAAGAATTAGCCGAGATTGACGTTGAACTACGGGCCGCCCAGTCCAAAGGGGACCCCGTCTCGTTAGCCCGCGAACTTGATTCTGTGAATACCTTCCTCGTCAAACTTGAAGCGCGCGAAGAAGAGCGATCAAAGGTGACTGAGCAGAGACAGGCCGCCGCCGAAGAGTCGGCCAGACGCAAGGGCGAGAACGACACGCTTGGCCCGCAGACCGAGCCGCTCAAAAAACGAGTCGAAACCCTGAGCGCAGCCACCGAGCCAATCTGCCCCACCTGCGGCCAGCCCCTCACCGAAGATCACCGCCACCAAATCATTGAAGAACTCAGCGCCGAAGTGGACTCGCGCCGCGCCCGCTACCGCGAAAACACCGCCCGCCTCAAAGCGCTGGCTGATGAACTGGCCTCGTTTGATCGCGCCCTGACTCAGATCAACGCCGACCTGCGCGAGCGCTCGGCTCTGCAAAAGAAGCTGGCCGACCTGCAGGGCAAAGTGGTGGCCGCCACCGAGGCCCGCGCCCAGATCGACTCCCTGGCCGTCCGCCGCAACCGCTGGCTCGAAGGCCTGCAGGCCGACCGCGCCCAGCGCGCCGCCCTCGACGCCGAAGCAAGCCAATACGCTTTGCGAGCCGTTGACGCCGACAACTTACAGAATGCGCTCGACAAACTGCGCTTCGAGTCCCGCGTTGCCACCGAAGAACTAGGCGCGGCCCGCCAGCGGCTTGCTTCGCTCGACTCGCTCACCAAATATCGCGCCGAAAAAGTGGCCGCTCAAAAGAAGCTGGCCGCCGAGCAAGGCATATATGAAGAACTGCGTGAGGCTTTTGGCAAACGCGGCGTCCCGGCCCTGATTATCGAAGCCGCCGTGCCGGAAATTGAAAACGTTGCCAACGACCTGCTGAGGCGCATGACAGCCGGGCGGATGAACGTGCGCTTCAACACCCAAAAGGAAACGCAGGCCGGCGACGTGCGCGAGACGCTCGATATCCAGATCGCCGACGAGCTTGGCACGCGGGCTTATGAAAACTTTAGCGGCGGCGAACAATTTAGAGTCAACTTCGCCATTCGCATCGCCCTCTCGCGCCTGCTGGCTCGCCGCGCCGGGGCGCAACTGCAAACGTTGATCATTGACGAAGGTTTTGGCTCACAAGACGCGCAGGGCCGCGAGCGATTGGTGGAAGCCATCAACGTTATTCAAGACGACTTCCAGCGCATCCTGGTCATCACCCACCTCGACGATCTCAAGGATGCTTTCCCGGCTCGCATTGACGTGATCAAAACGTCGAACGGCTCACAAATCGCGGTGGCATGATGGCTTTCACAACCCTCATTACACCCGAACAACTCCTGCCTCATCTTGCCGACCCAAACTGGGCCATCTTCGACTGCCGCTTCAAGCTCGAAGACTCCGAAGCAGGCCGCAAAGCTTATTTAGACTCTCACATCGCCGGCGCTGTCTACGCTCACCTTGACCAGGACCTCAGCGGCCCAAAGACCGGAATAAATGGTCGCCATCCTCTGCCCGATCCCGACTCGCTGATCAAAATTTTCAGCGCCTGGGGAATTTCAGAGTCGACTCAAGTAGCGGCTTACGACGACGTGGGCGGAGGATTGGCCGCCGCGCGGCTATGGTGGCTGTTGAAGTATATGGGACACGATCGGGTTGCGGTGCTGGATGGCGGCTGGCAGGCGTGGGTAGCCGCCAACTACCCAACCCGCCCCGGGGCAGAATCCCGGCCTCCCACTGTCTTCGTCGCCCACCCCCGGCCCGACATGATCCGCAACGCCGACGAAGTTGGCGAACTGGCCCGATCCTCTTCGTGGGCCGTGTTCGACTCTCGCGCTCCAGCCCGTTATCGTGGTGACGAAGAGCCGATTGATCCGGTAGCCGGGCACATCCCCGGCGCGCGCAACCGGCCCTGGGGCGCAAACCTGGACTCGTCGGGGCGCGTGTTGCCGCCCGACCAGCTTCGCGCTCAATTTGACAAATTGCTGGGCGATGCTCAACCGGAGCAAACCGTTTTCTATTGCGGCAGTGGTGTGACGGCGGCTCACAACGTTTTGGCGATAGAAGCCGCCGGACTGCCCGGCGCAAAACTTTATCCTGGCTCGTGGAGTGAATGGTGCAGTGATCCTACAAGGCCGGTAGCGACAGGCCAGGAATAATCTCACCGCGAAGACCGCTGCGCGAAGGGCGCAAAGTTTTTCTTTTCTTTGCGTTCTTCGCGCCTTCGCGGTGAAAAAGGGAATGTGATGCGAGTCTTTTTAACCGGCGGCACCGGCTTCATCGGCCAACCACTCACGCGGGCACTGCTCAAGCGCGGCTGGGAGGTGACACTGCTCGCGCGCTCCGGCCAAAGTTCGATTGAGGGTGTGCGAACTGTAAAGGGTGATGTGACTGATCGCGAAACGATGCGGGCCGGCATGGCCGATGCAGACATAGTCTTTCACAACGCGGGCTGGTACGAATTGGGCATCGCCTCGTCGGCGAAGGCGAAGATGCAGGCTATTAATGTGACCGGCACTGAGAATGTGCTGGGGCTGGCCGCCGAGTTGAAGATTCCGCGAATCGTATACACCTCTTCTACAACAGCCATCGGCGACACCGGCGGCCAAACCGTAGACGAGTCCTTCACTCGCGTCTCGCGCCCGCTCACATTCTACGAACAGTCAAAAACCGAAGCCCATGCGATTGCCCTCAAGCATCAAAAACAAGGCGCGCCCATCATTATCGTTTGCCCAGCGCAGGTTCTCGGGCCGGGCGATCATTCGGCGTTCGGCTACTTTGCGCGCCTGTATGTTCGCAATCTTTTGCCGCCTCTCATCTGGGCGCCTGACGGCGCGTTCACGTTTAGCTACGTGGATGATGTGGCCGAGGGTTTGGCGCTGGCGGCGGAGAAGGGCAGGGTTGGCGAGACTTATTTCTTTGGCGGCGGCTCCATCACGATCCGCGAACTGATGAAAGTTTGGAAGAAAGCCGTCGGCGGCATCCCGCCCTTCATCTGGCTCCCCAGGCCGTTGGCGGTCATTCAAGGGATGATGGCCGAACCGTTGTTGCGATTGTTTGGCATCTCGGCCTTTATCTCACGCGAAGTCATCGAGGGGAGTTACGTCAGCTTTCGCTACTCGTCTGAAAAGGCCAAACGCGAACTGGGCTGGAATCCGCGTAGCGCCGAGCAGGCGTGGATTGACACACTACTGGCTGAGAAAGCAAAAAAGTGATCACCACAAAGACTCAAAGGCACGAAGGGCCACAAAGGAAGACAAGAAAGACTTTGTGATTCTTCGAGTCTTCGTGACTTCGTGGTTCAAGGGGAGTAACAATGCCAACTCTTACTTTCCTCGGCAGTGGCGAAGCCTTCGATCCGCAACTGCCTAACACCTCACTGCTTTATCAGGGATCGCAAAACATATTGATTGACTGCGGCTTTGCGGCGGTGCAGGCGCTGTGGCGGCGCTCGCTTGACCCGGAATTTTTAGACGCGATTCTGCTCAGCCACCACCACGCCGACCACACCTTCGGTTTGCCCGCCTTGCTGTTGGTGGCCCAGACTGCCAACCGCCGGAAACCGCTCACGATCATCGGCACGCCGAACACGAAACAATACGTGACGACGCTGTTCGACCTGGCTTACACGCCCGGCATGGCCCGCCTCAAGTTCCCGGTGAACTTCGTCGAATGTGCGCCGGGCGAGACGGTGACGCTTGGTTCGATAACCATCAAAACCGCCTTGCCGGATCACGGTATCGCCGTGCTGTCCACCCGCTGGGAGGAGAACGGCCAGGCGCTCTTCGCTTACAGCGCCGACGGCAAAGCCACGCCCGCCAGCCGCGCCCTCTTCAAAGGCGCGAACGTGCTGGTGCATGAGTGCTACGCTTTGCCGGGGAAGGAAGGGCCGGTGCACACCCACGTTCAGGCTGTGCTGGAGATTGCGGCTGAGTCGCAGGTGTCAACGCTCATTCTTGTTCACCAGCAAACCGCCCAGCGCGCCCTCATCGCCGATTACGTGCGCGGGCAGGAGATTTTTGGCGGGCAAGTGTTACAGCCGGATAGGGTGATGACAGTAAGTTTGTGACCGGGTGATGGGGGGACAAGGTGAAAAGGTGACTATGCCTCTTGATACCTCCTCCTTCCCCACCTATCTCCTCTCCCTCAACCTCACCACGCCCGTCACTACCAGGGGCGGGCAGATGATCCCCGGGCCGCCCGTGCCGTTCTTTGAGCTTGCTCTGCGTTTGGGGCTGGGGGCGCTCATCCTCGACACCCCGCAAAATCGATCCATCCTCGCTCGTATCAACGTGCCGCCGGAGACGCTGGCTTACGTGTCGCCCCGCTTGCGCTCGCGGCGTCAGTGGCGGGCCGAGTGGGCGGCGCTGGCCGAGCCGCACCTCGCCGCCGCCGACCAGGCGGCGGCAAAAGATGATCGTGAGAACGCCGTCCGCGAAATCCGGGCGGCGCTGGCTTTGCTGGGCGTGGCCTACGGCGGTGACGGCTACTACATTCACATGCCCATGCGCGACTGGCACGGCATACTGCCTACACTTCAGCGGCTCTATGTCATGTTGAACGCGATCACAGGCGAGCGCGTTGAGCGCCTTTCGTTTGATCACCCGCGTGGAAGCACTGCCGGCCTGTTGCACTTTCCAAAGGAGACTAAAGAGAGCGCGGGCGGCGCAAAACGCTACCCGGCTCTGCTGGCGATTCATCCGCTGGCCAGCGACAAAGAGAGTTTCGATCACGCTCTCAGCCTGTTTCGCGAGGCAGGCTACGCCACTTTTTGTGTTGACTTGCCCGCGCACGGCGATGCCTTTGACGGACCGCGTTTGAAGCCGGACGACGAAATCATTGGGGCCGCCGCCGTTGAGGTATTGGCCGCCTACCCGGAGATTGACACAGACCGGCTGGGCGTGAT
>JACPWC010000066.1 GCA_016197225.1 Chloroflexota bacterium | reverse complement strand
TTCTTCACTCAGTTCCCGCCAGGCACGGTCGAAGTCGGTTCGTTTCATGGAGCCTCCAAAAGGGGTATGGGCTGTCGGACGCGCAACGTGCCCCTATCTTACTCCTCTCTCTTCTGCTCCCAAAACTTTGACGGGCACTCTTGCTTTAAGTCCTGCTTGACACTGGCTGAAAAATCTCATATCATGACAATATGTCGTCAGACGACATATGGGGGAACTATGGCCGACACAATCAACATTCAATCCAACCTGCCGCTCACCGAGACGACGTTCTTTATTTTGCTCAGCCTGGCCCCGGAGCCAAAGCACGGCTACGCCATTATGAAAGACGTGGAGGCGTTAAGCGAGCGCCGCATCGTGTTGAGCACCAGCACCCTTTACGGCGCGCTCAAGCGCCTGCTGGAGCAAAAATGGATCAAGCGCGTGGCCGACCCTGCTGAGAACGACACCGCCCGCGAGCGCAAGGCTTATGCTCTTACCGATCAAGGACGGCGGGTGTTGAAGGCCGAAACGACCCGCCTGAAGAAACTGGTGAGCACGGCCCAACTGCGGGCGGTTGAGGATCAGGCATGAGCGTTATCGTTTGGGTTTATGCCTTGCTGTTACGGTTGTATCCCCATCGCTTCCGGGCCGAGTTTGGGGAGGAGATGCGGGCTGTGTTTGCAGAGGCGGTGGCCAGTCGGACGGGTTTAGCTTCGATAGTCATTGTGTGCTTACGGGAGTTGAAAGACCTGCCCACAAGTCTTCTGCGTGAGCATTGGTCCGAGATATTGAAAGGAATTGCCATGGCGGAAAACCGACAAACCGGTTCGTGGAAAGACGCAACCCTGGCCGGACTGCCGCATTTGCTCGTGGTGATGTTGGTGTTGCTACCGCTCGGCACGGTTAGAAATGGATCGACAGTCTATCCGATCTTTTTGTTTATCCTGCCCTTTTTCATCCTGGCGGCGCTGGCCCTGGCCTGGCGGCGTGGCTGGCCGCGCTGGGCGGCTAGTTGGTATATATATGCGGCAGTGATAGTGCTACTGTTGCCCCAAATCGTTCTTCTCGCCGCCCCGTTGATTATCGTCGGTTGGCTTTACTGGATCACGGGGCGAGATCGGATCAAGGGGTTGTTGATGGCGACGCCGCTGATGTTGCTGTTCTGGTCTCCTGCCCTTGAGTTTGTGGAGCCGACGATCCACAACGCGATCCAGTTGGGGATGGTATTGCTTGCCGGCGCTCTGGCCATCGCCATCGTCCGCTTGAACAACGCGCGGATCGGGCTGTGGCTGGCCCTCGACGCGAGTCTGCTCACCGGCCTGCTCGCGGCCTACGCTCGAACCTACTGGCACAACTTGCCGCCCGAATACTCCGAGCCGCCCACCCTGGCAGCGATGGCCGGGCTTTTCGCGCCGCAACTGGTGGTGGGTTCCGCGCTGGTGATCGGGCCGTTGTTGTTCTGGGGATTGAGGGAGATCGGAAAGCGTAGCGGGCAAGCGGGGATGTTAGGTTATCGTTTAGCGCTGGGAGGGCTGGTGCTCAACTTGTTCGGCAACCTGGGCTACTACCTGGGCTACTTCTGGCAGAGCATCGCAAACATCGGGCCTGGCACGCTGTGGTTCAACATGGTCGTTTACCTGGGCTTGTTCCTATGTCTCGCCGGTGCGCTATGGTTGGGCGTTGCGGTACGGCGCAGTAAAGTGCCGCTTGACCTGGCCTCACTCGCCTTGCTCGTTCTTATCCCCTCGGCCTTGCCGCTGATGTGGATGTTGCTGTTGCCGATATGGTTTGGATTCCGCATCCTCCCGGCAGGTCTTTCGGTCGCGCTGTACGACCTGGGCGACATTTATAAATATGAGGTCTACGCCGTTGGTTTGGTATGGTTGCTGTTGGGCGGATGGCTGGTCACTCGCCTCAGTGCCATGCCACCTGGGCCGGCATCGGCATGAGCGCCTTTTTGATCATTCGTCTGCACGCTGCCCTGTTGCGGTTATACCCGCAATCTTTCCGCGCCGAGTTTGCCGCCGAGATGCAATCTGTTTTTGCGGAAGCAGTTGCGGAGGCGGTGGGGAGGGATGCCACTTCGCTGATAAAGGTATGTTTGCGAGAGATAAAGGATTTCCCCATGAGCCTTCTGCGCGAATACTGGCACACTTTGAAAACGACTGGGATCGGCGTGGATGAAACGAGAATGCCCGGCTCCTGGTGGGCGGCCACATTAGCCGGGTTGCCGCATCTGTTATATGCGCTGATGATTTACGCGCCGGTGATGATCTACGAACTGCGGACTTACGGTTGGGATGAAATCTTTGCGCCTTTCCGCCACTCGGAGCGTTGGGACTACACTTATCCAACACAATTGATCCCGGCTTTTTGGTCGTTGGTGGCGATCATGTCGGCAGTTGGGTTGTGGCGCGGCCTGCCCCGCTGGTCGGCAAGCTGGCTGGGCTACGGGTTAGCCGGGGCGTGGGGCGCTGTCATCCAATTCAATTCTCCTGATCTTACCTTCGCCGGAGTCGTGATGATCCTGGCCTGGCTGGTGTTGATGGTTGGGGGCCTCCTCTGGCTGAGTCGGCGCGACCTGTTGACCGGGCTGTTGGTCGTGTTGCCTCTCGTGCCAATGGGATCGTGGCTGTTCGCAATGGAAGTCGTGATCACCGACCTGGAAGGTTTGCTCTACATTTCGGCTGGCCTGCTGATCGGATTGGCCGCCGCCCTCGCCGTCCGGCGCGGAAGTTTCTGGTTTGGGGTGTGGGTGACGGCGGGGGTGATTGTGGTGATGAGCCTGCCCATCAACTACAGCGCGGCCTATTATCCCAGCCCGGCCTTTCCAATTGCCGCCAACCCTTTAAGCGTGATGCTTTCGCCGCTAGGGGATCTGTTGACGTTTACTCTTTGCGGCGCGCCGCTGTGGCTGTTGCTGGCCTGGCGAATTGGCAGGCGGTTGCCCCCAAGCCCTCGACGCTGATGTTGTTGTCACGCTCGATCAAGCGAACGCCGTTCGTCACCCAAAACAAATGACGTTTTCCCCTTGGGCGATCAAGGCTGGCCTGATAACCTAGAAATATGACCCGATTGAACCTAAAAACATGGATCGCCGTTTTGGCCGCCATTGCGGTGATGGCCCTCGGCCTCATCGTTTGGCGTTTTACCGCGCCGGTTGAGGTGCGCATCGAAGCCGATGTGACCAACCTGCCCTTTGAGGTGGAGATCATTCCGCCGGTGGTGTACGCCAAACCGGGTGAAATGGTGCGGGTGGTGTATCGCATTCGCAACACCAACCTCAGCCCGCTGGATGCGCTGGGCCGGGTGGAAGTTGATCCCAACAGCGCCACCGACCAGATTCAAATTTTCATCACCCAGTGCATCGGCCTCAACGCCTTTCAGAGTAATTACCCGCAAGACTTTGAAGTGCTGTTTCGCGTCCAGCCCGCCGGTCTCACCGGCCAGGGGACAATCATTCTGCGCCACGTTTTCGAGTCGGCCACACTGAGATAAAATACTCTCATGCCCGCAAAACTCATCCTCGTCCTTCACGGCCCTAACCTCAACCTGCTGGGCGCGCGGGAGCCGCAAGTGTACGGCACGACGACGTTGGCCGACATTGACGTGGCGCTGAAGGTCGAAGGCGAAAAGCTGGGCTTTGAGGTGCGGTCGTTTCAGTCGAACCACGAAGGCGCTTTGATTGACGCATTGCACGACGCCCGAACCTGGGCGGCGGGCGTGATTATCAACCCCGGCGGTTACACTCACACCTCGGTCGCTCTGCGAGACGCCGTCAGCGCCATCGGCTTGCCTGCCATCGAGTGCCACCTTTCCAACACCGAGGCCCGCGAGGAATTTCGTCACAAGTCATTGATTGCGCCCGTCTGTGTCGGCTTGATCAAAGGCTTTGGCTGGCGGTCGTATTTGCTGGCCCTGCAGGCGCTGGCGTATGTTCTTGAGAAATAAAGCATTTCTCGCACAAAGGAGATCATCATGCCCTGGGTAAAAACCGGCCCGGTCTATCAACTTAAGATCACCCTCCGCGACTTTCGCCCGTCCATCTGGCGGCGGGTGCTGGTCCCGGGCCATTACACACTGGCAGACCTGCACTATGTCGTTCAGTTCGCTATGGGCTGGATGGACAGCCATCTGCATCACTTCGAGGTGGGCGAGACTCATTACAGCCTGCCCACCCCCGGCACGGACTGGGAAGACGGTGGTGAAGTGGACTCCCGCCCTGTGCGGCTGGATGTGATTGCGCCGAGCGTGAAGACGAAGTTTCTGTACCTTTACGACTTCGGCGATAGTTGGGAGCATGACGTGCTGGTGGAGAAGATTTCGCCGCCCGACTCGAAGATGAAGTATCCGGTGTGTCTGGCGGGCAAAGGGGCCTGCCCGCTCGAAGACGTGGGCGGGGTTTGGGGCTACGCCGAGTTTTTGCAGGCTATCAAAGACCCGGAACACTCGGAGCACGACGAATACCTGGAATGGGTCGGCGGCGAATTTGACCCGAAGGCGTTTGACCTTGTGGCAGTGAACAAGGCGCTGAAGCGGTTGAAGTGAGCAGACACCAATCAGAGACCGCGCTTCTGCACCGCCTTCAACGACAAAAACTCAAACGCCAGATTCGCCGCCAGCAGAGCGGTGATGTCGCCGTGATCGTAGGGCGGGCTGACTTCCACCAGATCGAAGCCAACTAAATTCAAGCCTTTGAGGCCGCGCACCAGTTGCAACAGTTCGCGGCTGGTGAAGCCGCCCACTTCGGGGGTGCCGGTTCCCGGCGCAAAGGCCGGATCGGCGGCGTCAATGTCAAACGAAACGTATGTCGGGCCGCTAACGGTTTCATGGATGGCTTTTATCACCGCCGGGACGCCCATCTCGGCGGCCTCGTCCATCGTGATCACGCGCGCGCCCAAGTCTCTGGCCGTTTGCCAATCTTCGTCCCCGCTGGTGGAGCCGCGCAGGCCGACTTGAATGTAGCCGCCGGGCTTGATGAGCTTCTCTTCCAGCGCCCGGCGATAGGGTGTGCCGTGGCTGTAGGGTTGCGCCGGGCCGAACTCGTGATCCCAGGTGTCGGGGTGTGAGTCGAAATGGACGACTGAGAGCGGGCCGAACTTTTTGGCGTGGGCGCGCAAGAGCGGCAGGCTGATGGAGTGGTCGCCGCCCAGGGCCACGACGGTGACCCCTGAGTCTAGAATGGCGCTCACTTCTTTCTCGATGTTGGCGTAGGTGTCCACGATGGAAGGCGGGATCACATACACGTCGCCGTAATCCACCAGATTCAACACATCCAGCGGGCGAACGGCGAGCGGGTTGTTGTAGCCCCAGAGCAGGAGCGAGGCCTCGCGGATTTTGCGCGGGCCGAAGCGTGTGCCGCTTCGATACGACGTGCCGCTGTCGAAGGGGATGCCGACGATGGCGACATCCACGCCGGCCAGGTCGCGGGTGGCCGGGCGGCGCATGAAGGAGGCGATGCCGGCGTAGGGTTCCTGGTCACTGCCAAAGGCGGAAGCAATTGAGTTGGACATGAATCACCTGTGTTGTTGAGGATGCGGCAAGTGTAGACGGGTTTGGCGTCTTTGGCAAAGCAACAATTGTTCAACCCGCCCGAATTCGCAACACGAAATACGCACCACGTTTCACGCTTCACGCTCCACGCCCTCGCAGGTACAATTGCTTTCCACACAGGAGCAACCATGTCAGAACTTAACCCCATCAACTTCACCCGCGGCGTCCCGGCCAACGAGTCGTTTCCCATTGACGACCTCATGGATGCGGCCAACACCATCCTCAAACAGAACGGGGCCGCCATTATGCAATACGGCCCGGCGCTGGGCTTTGCCCCTTTGCGTGAATGGATCGCACAGTGGCAGGGCGTGCAACCGGATCAAGTCCTGAATGGCAACGGCTCGCTGGAGCTTGTCGAGTTTCTCTGCCGTTGCCTGATTCAACCGGGCGATGTGGTCTTCACCGAGTCGCCCAGCTACGACCGCGCCATCACCCTCTTCCGCCGCCACCAGGCCGACATCGTCGGCGTCCCCCTTGAAGCCGACGGCCCGAACATGGCCGCGCTCGAAACCGCGCTAAAAAAGCGCGCTCCCAAATTCTTCTACATCATCGCCGACTTCCAGAACCCGTCCGGCGCAACCTGCTCTGCCGCCAAACGTAAACGCATCGTCGAACTGGCCGAGCAATACAACTTCATCCTCCTCGAGGACGCGCCCTATCGTTTGTTGCGCTATCGCGGCGCGGACGAGCCGACTCTGTTTCGGCTGGCCCCGCACCGCACTCTGCACATGAGTTCGTTCACCAAGCTCATCGCGCCCGGCGTGCGCATGGGCTTCATGCTGGGGAATGCCGACCTGCTGGCGAAAGTGGCGAAGGTGGCCGAGGACACTTATATCTCGCCCGGCTATTTTTCTCACGGCGTCACCTATGAATGGTGCCGACGCGGGTTGTTGCCGCCACAGATAGAGAAGCTCAAGGCGCTGTACGCGCCGCGCCTCGACGCCTGTCTGGCCGCGATTGACAAGCACATGCCCGACGCGCAAGCCACCCGGCCCGACGGCGGCTTTTTCCTTTCGGTGACACTGCCTGAGGGCACATTGACGACTGCCGTGCGCGCGGCGGCGGCCAGGCGCAACCTCAACCTGGCCGACGGCCTGGCCTTCTTCCCCAACGGCGGCGGCGAGCGCTTCCTGCGCCTGCCGTACTGCGCCCTGACCCCGGAGCAAATTGACGACGGCATCCGGCGGCTGGCCGACTCGGTGAACGAAGTCCGGGCGTAGCCTTAGATTGGCCGGTCACTGCCCAGCGCGTCAATCACTTTGACCGCATCTCTGATCTCGGCCCAGCGAATGATTTGGAAAACGGGGTGGAAGATCATCCTCCGGTTGTAAATGATGCGGGACAGCGCGGCGATGACTGTGTCCAGTTGAGCAATTTCCGCCGCTTGTTGTGATGGTGTCATGGCCGCCAGCCCGACGCTCACCTTCCAGGCGGCGTTGCGCGCCTTCGTCATGCTGAAATTGCAAATCGCCTCGTCGCTGTGGCCCGCCACCCAATCCATCCAACCGAACAGCGGCGACACGACGCCGATCTCGCGCTGCACTTCATCCATTAGACTCGCCAGCACGTTATTGATTTCTTCGAAGTCGCGTTTGAGGGCCGGGTGTTCCTCGCCGGGGCAAGCCTGGGCGGCGGCCACACCGAGGTCCAGATTGATATGCGCGTTCATACCGAGCAAAAGGTGTTGCAAAATCAACGCCTGGCCGCTCGCCGCCGTCTCAAACGAATATCGCCAGCACTGGCTCGGCGGCTGGCCCCGGCGAAATTGCTCCCAGGCGTTGAGATAGCGGTTGGCAAAAATCACGTCGAGCTTCTCCAGGCGCGGGCCGTCCTCAAAACGCCCGGCCGCGATGCCCTCTTTCACCTTGACCGTTACTTTGCGATAGAGCGCGGCGAAATAGCCGGCCCGGCTCTTTTCGCGCCGGGCAGTGGCGATGATGTCGTCCAGTTGGCTGATCACTTGATCAATGTTTTCGGCAGTCATGAGAGAACCTTTTCCAACCACGCCTTCAGGTCGCGCATGCTTTGAGCACTGAGTTTGTGACCGACGGCATCTTCGTGATGGCTCACGTTCGCGCCAGCCAGAGTCAGCGCCTCGCGGGCACGCACTGCTTCTTCGACGGGAACGGTGGTGTCGTTGAGACCGTGAGCGATGAAGATCGGCTTGCCATTCAGGCGACCGGGGATGATCCACTGACGGGCTGAGTCGGGCAGGAACCCGGCCAGGGCGGCAGTGGCCGCCGCCACTGTTGGGGAAGCCAACGTCAACGCATAACACATCGCCGCCCCCTGGCTGAATCCCATCAACACAATTCGACTCGGATCCACCGGATAGACTTCGGGCAAGCGAGTTACGAACTCGTACAACGCAGACAAACCTTCGTCGAAAGTGTCGCCGTCGCCGCGAACCGCCGTCCAGCCGTAACCCTCGCCGGCCTCGAACGGCCCGCGCGGCGTGACGGTCACCGCGTTGAGCGGCAAGACTCTGTCGAACGCCCACATCGAATTTTCGTCGCCCAACCAGCCGTGAACCATGACGATAGCTGGAGCAGGCAAGGATGTTTTTGGCAGGCGGATGCGGTGGAGGAGGCTGAGGGAATGCATCAAGTTCAGGGTCGCCAGGCAGGCTCGAGATCGTCTGCAGGGCTGTTGGTTAGCTGAGTTAGATTAGTGCCATCAGCATTCATGATATAAATCTCTTTGTTGCCGTCGCGGTCAGATACAAACGCAATATATTTACCGTCCGGAGACCAAGCTGGGTCAGTGTCATTCGCCAGATTGTTAGTCACCCGTGTAAACCCTGTGCCGTTGATATTGACAATATAGATTTCGTAATTGCCGTCGCGGTTGGATGTGAAAGCAATTTTACTGCCGTCAGGAGACCAATCAGGATTGGCATCATCATTGGCACTATTTTGCATTAAAGGGCTGACATCGGAGCCGTCTGCATTCATGATGTAAATTTTGCGATTGCTATCGCCAACTGTGAATGCAATATGAGCGCTATCGGGCGACCATGTAGGCTCATCGTCAACATCAGTGTTCTTCGTGATTCGCGTTGGTGCCGAGCCATCGGCATTCATTACATAGATTTCGTAATTGCTATCTCGATCAGAGACAAAGGCAATGTATTTGCCATCAGGCGACCACGCTGGGCTATAGTCACTACCGGAACTGATCGTTAATTTTGTTAGTTCACCTGAGCCATCCAGTTTTAGGGCGTAAATATCAAATTGCGCATCAAAACTTCTAGCCGAAAAAGCTATCTGTTTGCCATCAGGCGACCAGGCAGGGCTGGTATTGGAAAACTTATTGGTGTTCAGCCTCTCAAGCCGCAATCTGTCGCCGGTAAACAAATAGATGTCGCTAGCTCTAACAAAAACGATATGCTCGTTAGAGTCAAGTGACAATGTAGGCGCCAGTGCACTAGTTGGCGCAACTGTGCCAACCGTTACTGGATTTTCTGTTGCTGCGGCAGCCGGTGCACGTAAATCAAAATTGTCAAATCGGAATGTTGCCTCATCGCCATCATTGTTGAGGGACATTGCCAAACCCGCCTTGCCCTTACTCAAATTATCATCTGTTGTTTCGCTAACGAAGTAATCGTTGATGAAGAAAATGAAATGTGATCCTTCTACAACAACTCGAATCTGATTTACTTCGCCAGGATGGATAACAGGAGAATCGGTCCAGTCAATCAAGGTTGTCCACTCATTTTCATATCGGCGCAAAAGAGCGAATTTTCCAGTATCAATGATCCCGAAGTAATAAAAATTGCTGCCGTCAGTTTTTCGAAAGATTACCCCGTACTGAGCATTTTCTATTCCCTCTACCCTTTCAGCATCAACTGTTAGACGGAAATCGGAAAGTGAAACAACATCAGGCGCGATCCACCAATAGACATCTTGATGAGCAGTTGCTTTCCAGTAATATTTGCCATCGGATACAGCCAAACTCTGTTTCACGTACTCGTTATCGGATTGCCCTATTTGCCAGTCATTCAAATTTGTGTCGAAAGCGTCGTACAAAATAACGGGCCACTTTGAGCTTTTCTCGATAATGGCGCTGGCGGCAGTCGCCGCTGGCGCAAGTTGTGAACTGACTAGAGGCGCGCGAAGTTCGAAATCATCGAACTCAAATACGACAGTTGAGGGCTGATATACCTCGATCATAAAACCCATTCTGCCTTTGGATAGTCTATCATCATTGACTTCGCCAATATATCGGTCGTTGACGTAGAATGTGAAATGAGACCCTTCGGCGCTGATAGTAATCTTGTTCACTTTGCCAGGTTGGGTAACAGAAACATCCGCCCAATTAATGATAGATGTCCATTCATTTTTGTATAACAATGCGAACGTAGACACGCCGGCATTGTTAATACCGAAATAATAGAAGTTGTTGCCGTCAGTGCGACGAAAAATGATGCCGTAGTTAATGTTCTCTGGCCCGCTGAATTGCTGCATTTCAGCAGTAACATAAAAATCGGAGACTTCGCTGACATCGCTGGGCACTCCTCTCCAGGTAGATGCCTGTTGTATTTCTACCTCCCATCGATACTTGCCGTTGGTGATAACTTGATTGATTTTTCCATAGTCGCCGTCGGTGTTGCTGGTGGACCAGTCATTTTCATTTGAATCAAATTTGTCGGAAGCAATAAGGGGCCATTGAGCTTGAGCGGTGGCAGTGGCATTGATCTGAGCCAGCGCGGTGGCTGTTGGCACAAACTGAGTTTGGGCAACTCTTGTAGCCTGTCGTGCCTGAAGAGCATTTGTAGTTAGCGTGGAAGCAAACAGGCCCAGCGATAAGAGGAAAAGTATGCCGAGGCAGATTAACACTACACATCCTGCGATCAGCCAGAGCCTATCATTCTTTGAGGCCGGAGTTTGGCCTTCTGCCTCTGGGCTGATGGCTGTTTGCTCTACCGTGTTGTGCTCATAATCTGCAGACATGTTTCCGCTCCTCTCACGATCTACAATGGAAAGGTGAAACTCTTTCAGCATTGATAGAGGGTTGTTTGGTACACCCGCCTCGTGCGCGTCGCCCGCCTCTCCCTCACCAACTTCCGCAACTACACTCACCTCGAAGCCGACTTGCCTACCGGGCCGCTGATTCTAGTGGAGGACAACGCGCAGGGCAAGACCAGCTTGCTTGAAGCCACCTGCCCTTCGGCGTGCTGACTCAGGTGATTGAACTTGACCCGGATTCCGGAAGTGTTGAGCGCCCCAGCGGTTGGCCAAGGATAAAGGTCTTTATGTCGCCTTGCCTGGCTTGACTTGCCCAAGTTCGGGCGATATGATCGCCGCCAATGTCTGATACTACGCCTCCGGCCTCGCGCCGCCCCGATTTTGCCCGCCTGGTGCTCGACGTTTTAGGCGCCAGCCTCCAACGTTATGCTATTCATCTCGCCCTTCTGCTCGTCGCTCTGAGCGCAATCTGGCTGGCACGTTCCAATGTGATGGGACGTGTGCCGGGCGAAATCAATGTGGAAGCCATTGCGGCCCTGGCCAGTGTGAACGCCGCCCCAACAGAGGCGGCCTCACCGGCGACGGACGGGGTCGCCGCCGTGGCCGCCCTCACCGTCGGCGAGTCCACCGAGCTCACTCGCCAGACCGACATTCACACCAACATCCCCACCCGCCCCCGCACCGACATCATCACTTACACCGTTGTCTCGGGCGACACGCTGTTCGGCATCGCCGACAAGTTTGGCCTGAAGCCGGAGACGCTGGTGTGGGGCAACCCGATTCTGAAAGACGACCCGCACCTCCTGCGGCCCGATCAAGTTTTGCGCGTCCCGCCGACCAATGGCGTTTTGCGCGACGTGCAACCGGGCGACAAGCTGGAGACATTGGCCAAGTTTTTTGGCGTGGCAGTGGACGACATTGTGAACTGGCCGGGCAACGATCTTGATCCCGACACGCCGACACTGAAAGAAGGACAGTTGTTAATGGTGCCGGGCGGCAGGCGCGAGTTTGTGCAGTTTGTGGTGCCGCAAATCAAGCGCGCGACGCGGCGCGCGCTCTCTGGCGGGAGCGACCCTGGGCCGGGGCAGTGCGCGGGCGGCTACACCGGCGGCAATATTGGCTCTGGTTACTTCATCTGGCCGGCCAACAATCATTATTTGTCAGGCAACGACTACTGGTCGGGGCATTTGGGTATTGACATTGCCGCTGGGCTGGGCGACCCGATCTATGCCGCTGACAGCGGGGTGGTGGTCTTCGCCGGGTTAAGCTTTTGGGGCTATGGCAACATGGTTGTTATCGATCACGGCAACGGCTGGAACACGCTCTATGCCCACCTTTCGCAGTGGAACGTGTCGTGCGGGCAGAGTGTTCTGCAAGGCAACCTTCTTGGGTTAGCCGGGAGCACCGGCAACTCCAGCGGCCCGCATCTGCACTTTGAAATGAGCTATCAAGGCTCCCGCCCCAACCCCAAGAATTATCTGCCGTCGCCCTGACGATTTGACGTGAGCAACGCCCTCTCTCCTCAAAACGTCAGCCGCCTGCCGAAGCGCCTCACCAGTTTGCTAAGCACCGGGCGCTTCGGCGGCCATGCGCTTTTGCTGGCGGTGGCCGTGGGGGTGATCTGGTTGGGGCGCGGGGATATTTTGAACCTCGTGCCGGCCAGCGTTGATGTTGGCGGGCTGGCCGCCATCCGCAACGTGGCTTCTGCCGCCGACCCGGCTCCGCCAACCGTGGCGGCCTCCAACGGGGTCGCCGTCTCCGACGACATCACCCGCCTCACCGAACTCCACACCTACATTCCCGACCGCCCGCGTTTGGAGATCATCACCTACATCGTCGAAGCGAGCGACACGATTCTTGGCATTGGCGAGAAGTTCGGCCTCAAGCCGGAGACGATTGTTTTCGGCAACCCCATTCTCAACGACAACCCGCACTTTTTAGAGCCGGGGCAAACCCTTCGCATCGCGCCGATGGACGGCATCATTCGCGACGTGGTGGCCGGCGACACGATTGGCGGCCTGGCCAAAGCTTACGGCGTCACACCCGAAGACATCGTCAACTGGCCGGCCAACAACCTCAACCCTGATGCGCCACAAATCACCGCCGGACAGGTGTTGTTCGTGCCCGGCGGCGCGCGTAGGCTGATCCAGTTTCCGACGAACACCGTTAATCAACCGGCGGCGGGCGGCGGGTCGTCGGGCGGCGGCAGTAATTTGCCGCCGCCGCCCAAAGGGCCGCTGGTGTTGAGGTCGGGCGCGGGACAATGCGCCGGCGGCTACAGCGGGGTGGTGGGCAGTGGCGGCTTCGTCTGGCCGGCAGACAATCACTATTTATCGGGCTACGACTTCAACGGCATTCACCCCGGCATTGATATTTCTGCCGACTTCGGGGCAACGGTGTACGCCGCCGACAGCGGTATTGTGGTTTTTGCGGGCCGGAGCGAGTGGGGCTACGGCAACACGATCATCATTGATCACGGCAACAACTGGCACACGCTTTACGGCCATCTCTCGCAGTGGTTTGTGAATTGCGGGCAGGGCGTGTATCAAGGGAATGCCATTGGCGCTTCGGGCAACACCGGGCGCTCGGCCGGGGCGCATTTGCACTTTGAGGTGTACTACGGCAACGCGCAAACCAACCCCTGGAATTATTTGCCGCCGCCTTAGAAAATTATGGCTCTACATTCTTCCTTCATCCTTCCATAAACCCTCATCTCCGATTACAATCAACGCATGCTTCAGGGCGCAATTTTCGATCTTGGCTCAACCCTCATCTCCAACGAATACAACAACAACTGGTCAAAGCTCCGGCCCCGGATGATCGCCGACCTGACAGCCGATTTGCAGGCGCAGGGGTTGGCGCTAGGCCGCGAAGTTTTCGCCGAAGCCTTCGCCCGCATCTTTGCCGACTTCGACGTTCAGCGACAGACTCACTTCAAAGAGATCACGTCCGATTACATTTTGCGGACGACGTTGAACGAGCTAAACATCCCCTCCGACGGCCTGGACGTGCCTCGCGCCCTGGCCGCCTATTTCGCTTTCAGCGAGTCGCTGTGGACGCCGATGCCGGGCGTGCACGAGGCGCTGGCTGAACTGGCGTCAGCCCGGCGCGGTCTCAAGCTGGCTATCGTTTCCAACGCCGCCGACGAAGCCAATGTTCAACGCCTGATTGACAACCACAGCCTTCGATCTTATTTTGATCCTATCGTCGTCTCGGCGGCGGTGGGCGTTCGCAAACCCAACCCTCGCATTTTCGCGCCGGTGCTTGAAGCCTGGCAGATTCCGCCGGGCGAGATGGTGGTGATTGGCGACACCCTGGGCGCAGACACCCTGGGCGCAAAACACGCCGGGATGAAAAGCGTGTGGGTGACGATGGAAGCCGACACGCCCTACAACGAAGCCCATCGCCACACCATCATTCCCGACGCAGTGGCAAGCTCTCTAGCCGAACTGCCCGACATACTTGAAAGAATATAGGAGTCTGAAGCCAGGAGCCAGAATATTGAGCCGCGAACTTCTGACTTCTGATTTCTGATTTCTGACTTCTAATGAAGCTTTCCATCCTCATGCCCGTCTTCAACGAAGCGCCCACCATTGCCGACGTGGTGGCGCGGGTGCGCGCCGTGCCGCTGGAGCACGAGATTGTGCTGGTGAACGACGCCTCTTCCGACGGCACCCACGCCATTGTAGACTCGCTGGCCGGGCCTGACCTGAAAGTGCTCCATCACCCGATCAATCATGGCAAAGGCGCGGCCATTCGCACCGGTCTTCTGGCCGCCAGCGGCAATGTAGTGGTGATCCAGGATGCTGATCTTGAGTACGACCCGAACGACTTTCCCCGCCTGCTGACGCCGATTGCCGCCGGGCTGGCCGACGTTGTTTATGGGGTGCGGCCTCTGGGCAGTCAGCGGGCCATCATGCGCTTTGGCAATCACTTTGTCACCTTCGTGACCAACCTGATGTACGGCGCAGCCTTGAAAGACATGGAAACCTGTTACAAGATGATGCGCCGCGAGATCGCCCTCGGCCTCGACCTGGAGTGCCGCCGCTTTGACGTGGAGGCCGAGATCAGCGCCAAGCTGCTGCGCGCCGGCCACACCATCCACGAACTGCCCATTCAATACACCGCCCGCTACGAAAACAAAAAGCTCTCGCCCGCCGATGGCTTTCCTGCTTTGCGGGCGCTGTGGAAGTATCGCAACTGGAAACCAAAATGATTCTCACCGCGAAGGCGCGAAGAACACTAAGAAGAAATTGTTAGAAAATCTTTGCGCCTTTTGCGTCTTTGCGGTAAATTCTTCATATGCCCGACTTTCGACCTATCACCCCTCACATCTGGCGGCTCAACCTGGAATGGGATTTCAAGATTCCGTTCGTCCCGCCGATTCCGGTGGCCGTCTGGCTGGTCAAGGACGGCGACGAATGGACGCTGATTGACGCCGGGACGCCCCTTCATGAGTCGGCAATTATTAACGCCGTTGCCCATTTTCTAAAGACGGCGGCCCCGGCCCGAGTCGCCCTGACCCACGCACACTACGATCATGGCGGGGCGATGTCGGCCATCGTCAAACGCTGGAACATCCCCATTTGGGCGCACACCGCCGAAGCCGATTTTGTCACCGGCGCGCAGGAGTATCGAAACATCGTCTCCGGCAGTTTAATTTTCAATTTGGCGAAGTCTATGCTCGGCCAGCGCGTCTGGCGTTTGCCGGTGGCTCGCGCTTTGCAGGAAGGTGAAACATTCGGCGGCCTGGAAGTCATTCACGTTCCGGGCCACACGCCGGGCATGGCGGCGTTTCACCATCGCGCCGACCGGGCCATCATCTGCGGCGACACGTTCATGAACATGGGCGGCAGATTGACCGAGCCGTTTAGCATGGCTACCCCCGAACCAGAGGAAGCCCGGCGTTCGATCAAGAAGCTGGCCGCTCTCGATTTTGACGTGCTGTTGCCTTCTCACGATACATCACAACACGGCGTCCCGGCAGAAACGGCGCGACAGTTGGCAGCGCGCTTGTAGAGAAAAGGCTCTACCGGGTTTGGCGTGAAAGACATTTTGGACGCGGACGCTTTGCGCGCTGATTTTCGTGGATAAAAAAGAAAAATCCGCGTTCATCTGCGCGCTTTGCGTCTGCGTCCCATTTCCCGTTAAAGTCGGGAGACTCGATGGCCGTTTGGCTATCCTCTTGACGCCCCCTCCGCCCCCGCCTACAATCGCCTCACCAATCTCAATCTCCAATTCTCTAATCTCTAACCTCTAACCTCCAACTACCATGCGCGAAGCCGTCATCATCTCCACCGTCCGCACACCCATTGGCCGCCACGGCGGCATCCTCAAATCCGTCCGCCCGGACGACATGGCCGCGCTCGTCGTCGCCGAAGTGCTCAGGCGCGGCAACGTCAATCCGGCTCTCGTCGAAGAAGTTTATCTGGGTTGCGCCAACCAGGCCGGGGAAGACAACCGCAATGTGGCCCGCATGGCGACTCTGCTGGCGGGGCTTCCGGTGGACGTGGCCGCCGTCACGTTTAATCGGCTGTGCGCCTCCGGGCTGGCCGCCGTCAACGCCGCCGCCCGCGCCATCAAGGCCGGCGAGGGTGAGGTCTACGTGGCCGGCGGCGTGGAGAGCATGACCCGCGCGCCCTACTCCGTCCCCAAAACCGAAACGCCCTTTGCCTTCGGCAACCTCACCGCCTGGGACACAACGCTCGGCTGGCGCTTCCCCAACCCGAAGCTGAAAGAAATGTATGGCAACGACTCGATGGGCGAGACCGCTGAGAACGTGGCTGAACTTGAGTCGTATAAACATATCACTCGTGAACAGCAGGACGCCTTTGCGCTGGAGAGTCACCGCCGGGCGGTGGCCGCAATTGAAAGCGGCAAGTTCGCCGAAGAGATTGTGCCAGTGCCTGCACCACAACCGAAGGGCGAGCCGACTCTGGTGAGCCGCGACGAACACCCTCGGCCCGACACTTCAATGGAATCGCTGGCCCGGCTCAAACCAGCCTTCCGCAAAAACGGCACGGTGACTGCCGGTAATTCATCAGGCCTCAACGACGGCGCGGCGGCGGTGCTGATCATGTCGGACGTGAAAGCGAAAGCGTTGGGCCTCAGGCCGCTGGCCCGCATCGTGGCCTCGGCGGCGGCGGGCGTAGAACCGCGCGCGATGGGCCTCGGCCCTGTCCCGGCCACTCAAAAGGCGTTAAGCAGAGCCGGTCTCACGATCAACGACATCGGCCTCATCGAACTGAACGAGGCCTTTGCCGTGCAGGCGCTGGCCGTCATGCAGTCCGCCAGCTTCCGCCACGAGATCACCAACGTCAACGGCGGCGCAATTGCCATCGGCCATCCGCTGGGTTGCTCCGGTGCGCGCCTGATTTGCACGATGGCGCACGAGATGAAGCGCCGCGCCCCGAACGAGAAGCGGCCTTACTACGGCCTGGCGACGTTGTGCGTGGGCGTGGGGCAGGGCGAAGCCACGATCATTGAATGGCTTGAGTAAACCAAACCCGTAGAGAGTGTCTTAGAAGTCGCTCAAAGCCCGCGTCCTCGCGGGCGGCCCAACCGCGTCCCACCGGGATGCTTCGCGAAGGACGCGGTTGGAGAGCAGTTTTTAGACATCTCTTAGGGTCTCGCGAAGCGGACCCTAAGAGTTTATCGGATAGGCAAAAGGCGAAGCCTCACTTTGAACTCGAGGCCTGCCCTTCGAATGCTTCGCTCCTACATTGGGATTTTTCTCCCGCCCGTGCTATCATCCTAGCCATGCCAATCCAGCCTGATACAGTTCTGGTGGTGGATGATGACCTGGAGAGTCTTGATCTGATTGCCAAGCAGGTGCTGGAACCGTCCGGTTATCAGGTGACGACATTTACCGACGGGACAGCGGCGCTGCAGCGGGCGGCGCAACTTGCGCCGACGTTGATGATCATCAGCCTCAGCCTGCAAGGGTTTTCCGGCAAAGACCTGCTCACCGCCCTCCGCGCCCAGAACTTCGAATCGCCCATCATCGTCATCGCCCCGCGCGGCGGCGAAACGCAGGCCCTGGCCGCCTTCCGGCTCGGCGCACGCGATTATCTGGTGCGGCCTCTGCGCGAGGCCGAGATCGTCAACGCCGTGGATCGCATCATTGGCGAAGGGCGGCTCAAGCGCGAACGGGCGCAACTCGAAGCGCAACTCAAACAGGCCAACGCCGAACTTGAAGGCCGGGTCAAAGAACTGGTGACGCTTTCCAGTGTGGGCAAGGCCGTGATCAGCTTGAACGATATTGGGGCGTTGTTTGCCCGGCTGGTGGACGGCGCGATGCAACTGACCGGGGCCGAGATGGCCTGGCTGGCTCTGGCCGACGAGCCGGGTGGGCAGTTGATTCTATATGCGGCCAAGAACGTGCCCGGCAATCCCAAACTTCGCGGGCCGTGGGACGACGGCCTGTCGTCGCTGGTCATGCAATCCGGTGAAGCCCTGAACATCACCGGGGCCGGAATGGCTCAATTCCGCATTGCCCAAATCGCCAGGTCGGCGTTGGTGATGCCGATCAAGGCCCGTGACCAGGCAGTGGGCGTGCTCACCGTGGCGCACAAGTCGGCCAAAGTGTTCGACAATCGTCTGGTCACCTTGCTCAACGCCGTGGCCGATTACGCTTCCATCGCCGTCGTCAACGTGCGGCTCTTTCAGGCCCTTGAGGCCCGCGCCCGTTCGCTGCAACAAGCCAACGAAGAATTGCGCCAGGCGGAGAAGACGCGAAGCCTGAAGACGCGACAGGAAGTTCAACAAAAAGTGGCGGGCGCCCTGCGCGAACCGATCCGGCAGGCCAGAACTTATATGGATGTCTCAATGGCCGAAGGCTACGACAAACTCACGGGCCGCCAGCGCGACAACGTCAAGCAAATCGCCGACAAACTGGCCCTCATTGAACAATTGATTGAGGGCATCACCGTGACGCCGTAGCTTTTTGCCGGGCATTTTGTCAACACAGTGACTCAAGTCATGATGACTCTGGTAAGGATAGCGTCTGCCCGCTGGCCGGAGTAAACTACCTGTGTGCATAACCGTAGGCTTAAAGCCATCAAGGATACTCAAGCGTGAGCGGTGAACGGATTTTAGTTGCAGATGATTCGCGGGAAGTCCGGGACTTCCTGGCCGACTATATTTTGCGCCCGGCGGGCTTCAACGTCACCATTGTTGAAGACGGCACAGCGGCCCTTCACGCCGCCCGTGAACAACGCCCCGACCTGATCATCGCCGACCTGAACATGCCCGGCCTCACCGGCCTGCAACTCAAAAAGGCGCTGTCTGCCGACGGCAACGCCATCCCTTTCATTCTCATGACCGCCGAAGGCTCGGAGCAGATCATCACCGAGTCAGTCATGGCCGGCATTGTCCGCTACCTGCCCAAACCGGTGGACGGTGACGTGATGCTGGCCGCCGTGGAGCAGGCGCTGGAGACGCAACGCGCCCGCCGCCAGCAAGCCGCCTACGAAAAGCGCGTGCGCGACCTGGAGACGTTGCAGAAGATTGGCCGGGCCCTCACCACCACCCTCGACCTGGATAACGTCCTCAGTCAGGTGGTGGAAGCCGCCGTCTCGCTCACCGGCGCTGAAGAGGGGAGTTTGCTTTTGCTCGACGAAGGAACCGGCGAGTTGATCATGCGCGCCGCCCGCAACTTCGACGATCAGTTCGTCCGCACCTTTCGCCTCCGCTCCGACGACAGTCTGGCCGGGCAGGTGATCCAGACCGGCCAGCCCATCCTCCTCGGCGCCGACTCGCCCAAGAAGATCAAAACGGCTTACCTCGTCCGCTCCCTCATTTACATTCCGCTTCGCCTGCGCGAGCAGATCATCGGCGTGCTGGGCGTGGACAACCGCGCCGGCGGGCGCATGTTCAACGAAGCCGACCTGGCCCCGCTGACGATACTGGCCGATTACGCCGCCATTGCCATCGAAAACGCCCGCCTCTACGCCCGGGCCGACACCGAACGGGCCAAGCTCGATGCAATTCTGCAAAACACCGAAGACGGGGTCATCGTCGTGGACGGCTCGGCCCGGCTGGTCATGATCAACGGCGCCGCCCGCAAGGCTCTCAACCTTAGCACCGCCGAAGTGGACGGCCTGCCTCTGCCTGAAGTGATCCGCAACGCCGACTTGCTCAGCCTGTTCGCTCAACTTACAACTGGCGGCTTCAACCGTCGAACCGAGGTCACTACCGAAGATGGCCGGGTGTTCAATGCCCAGCTCACCCCCATTTCCGCGGTCGGCCATGTGGTCGTCATGCAGGACATCACCCACCTCAAACAACTCGATCGCATCAAGAGCGAGTTCGTCACCACCGTCTCTCACGATCTGCGCTCGCCGCTCACTACCATCATGGGCTACCTGGAATTGCTCAAGCGGGTGGGGCCGATGAGCGACCAGCAGATGGAATTTGTTGACCGCATCAACATGAGCGTCAACGCCATCACCACCCTCATCACCGATCTGCTCGACCTGGGCCGCATCGAGGCCGGCTTCGACAGCCAGAAGGAGCCGCTCAGCCTGCCGCTTGTCGTCCGTTACGCCATCGAAGGCCTCACCGCCAAAGCTGAAGACAAAAAGCTGAACATCGTCACCCAGCTTCCCGAAAAAGCGCCTCAGGTCTTTGGCAACCCGATCCGTTTGCGGCAGATGGCCGCCAATTTGGTCGAGAATGCCATCAAGTACACGCCTGAGAACGGGACCATCACTGTGGCCGTGCTGGAGGCCGACGACCACGAGCTGCTCTCCATCACCGACACCGGCATTGGCATTCCGCTGGCCGACCAGCCCTACGTCTTCGATAAGTTCTACCGCTCCAAGAACGTGCCAGAAGAGGTTGTAGGCACCGGCCTCGGCCTCTCCATCGTCAAGTCCATTGTCGAGAATCATGGTGGCCGCATCTGGGTCGACTCCACGCCCGGCCAGGGGGCCACCTTTACCGTCGTCCTGCCCAAGTACGATCAGATCAAAGCCACCGTTTTGCAAACTCGCTCGTAGCTTGAACGCCCGGCAACGCTCAAAAAGAAAAATCTTCGGCCTGAGCCTGCCGCAAGCAGGTTTGCTCGCCGCCTTTGGAGTCGCCGCATTTGCTTTGATGGGTCTCGGCGGCGCATTGATGATTCGCGACTCGCTGGTCGGCGACTCCCTGCCCACACTCCAGCCAACATCGCTCCTGCGGGTCGCCGCCAACCTGGCCCCAGGGCCGACTCCGTTCCCCACCGCCCCCGGCGGTGGCTCCGGCTGGCTCGGCTTCATCTCGGATCGTGACGGCAACTTTGAGATTTACGTCGCCAGCCTCGACAACTTCGCCACCGTCAATTTGAGCACCGATCCCTCGTGGGACGCCGACCCGGCCTGGGCGCCCGGACTCCAGAAAATTGCCTTCGCCTCAAACCGCGACGGCAACTTCGACATCTGGTTGATGAACCTGAACGGCTCCGGCCAGTTCAACCTCACCCGCTCCCCGGCCAACGACCGCTTCCCCGTCTGGTCGCCTGACGGCACGCGCATTGCATTTCAGTCCGACTACAACGGCAACTCGGACATCGTCGTCGTCAAAATCTTCGACGGCGTTCAAACGAATCTCACCAACAGCCCGACGAATGAATTTGGGCCGGCCTGGTCGCCCGACGGCTCGCGCATTGCCTTTACTTCAATCGGCAGCGCGGGCGGCGAAGCGTTCGCCGTCAACGCCGACGGCTCGGGCCTCGTCAACCTGACCAACACCCTGGCCGACGATCTCTTCTCGGCCTGGTCGCCCGACGGTTCGCGCCTCACGTTTGAAAGCGACCGCGACGGCAACCGTGAGTTGTACGTTGCCGCCCCGGACTCGGGCGGCGGCTTTGGCCTGATCAACTTGACGAAGGACGAAGCCGACGATACATTTTCGGCCTGGTCGCCCGACGGAACCCGGATCGCCTTCACTTCATTTCGTGACGGGAATCAGGAAATCTATGTGATGAATAAAGATGGCTCGGAGCAAAGGCGGCTGACAGACAACCCGGCGGGCGACTGGTCGCCCTCGTGGTCGCCCGACGGCCAGCGGATCGCCTTTCAGTCCAACCGCGACGGCAACCAGGAGGTTTACCTCATCCGCCCCGACGGCTCCGGTCTGCTCAACCTGACGAACAACCCGGCAGATGACTTGATTTACGGCTGGCAACCGTGAGACACAAAAGGTAGATTACAATTTCACCGTGCCCTACTTTCCTCCTCTCGCCATCTTCATCCTGGGCTGGCTGGTTGGCATTGGCCTTGCGCCATCATTGAACTGGCCGTGGCCGGCGTGGCTTGGCGTTTCAGCCGCCGGGCTGGCGGCGGCAGTCATCACGCGCCACCATTTGAACTGGCGTAATGTCGCCGTCGCCGTCGTCATGTTTGGCCTGGGCGCAGCGCGCTGGGTGTGGGCGCAACCGGCGTTCGACAAAACGTTTATTGCCACTTACAACAATGCAGGCGAAGCAACAATCGAAGGCATTGTGATTGACGAGCCGGACGTGCGCGACACCTACGTCAACTTGCGAATAGAAGTTGACACTCTGCAACTCAAAGACTCTGACTCTTCCCTTCAAGTGCATGGCACAGTGCTGGCGCAAGTCCCGCGCTTCCCGGCTTTCAATTACGGCGACCGCATTCGCGCCTTCGGCGTGTTGGAGTCGCCGCCGGTCTTTGAAGATTTTTCTTACGCCGACTACCTGGCCCGCCAGGGCGTCTACTCCCTCCTCCGCCGCGCCACCGCCGAAACAATAACCAATACACCAATAACCGATCCCCTCATCAGCCTTCAACTTGCGATCTTCAAACCCCTCTTCGCCTTCAAAGCTCGCGCCCTGGCCGCCATCGCCGCCACGTTTCCAGAGCCGCAAGGCTCACTGCTCTCCGGCATTCTGCTTGGCGTCGACTCCGGCATCCCCGAGTCGCTCCAGGAAGCGTTTCGCAAAACCGGCACATCCCATATTGTGGCAATCTCAGGATTCAACATATCAATCATCGCTGGCATCGTCACCAAATTGTTCCGCCGACTCTTCGGCGCGCGACGGGCCATCCCACTCGCCATCATCGCCATTGCCGTTTACTCGGTGTTGGCCGGGGCCGACGCCTCAGTCGTGCGCGCCGCCTTGATGGGAAGCATCGTGTTGATCGGCGACGGCTTTCATCGCCCCTCAAACGGATTGGCCTCGCTGGCTGCCGCCTCTTTTCTCATGACCGTTTTCAACCCCGGCACGTTACTGGACGTTGGCTTTCAACTGAGCGCCGCCGCTACCCTCGGGCTCATTCTTTACGCCGAACCGTTCACCCAAACCGCGGCGCGGCTCCTCAGCCGCTTCACCTCAACTCAAAACGCCGACCGACTTGTGGGCGCAGTCGGCGAATATTCGATTCTGACCCTGGCCGCGCAAGTCACCACCCTGCCGCTGATGATGTTCTACTTTCATCAACTCTCGCTCATCTCTCTCCTCGCCAACCTGCTCGTCCTGCCCGTTCAGCCGCAGGTGATGGTTCTTGGCGGCATCGCCACGATTGGCGCTCTCATCGCTCAACCGCTTGGTTGGTTGCTGGCCTGGCTGGCCTGGCCGTTCGTCACCTTCACCATTGCGATGGTGGAACTGCTGGCCCAGGTTCCGGGCGCAACGATTCCGATAGATCGCTTTCCGCTCGTCGCGCTCGCCGGCATGTATGGCTTCATCTTTGGGCTGACGTGGCTTTCGTGGCGCAAACCCGACGAGCGCCCGGAGTGGTGGCGGTCGCTGGCCGCAAGCTGGCTCGGCAACATCGTCGTGGCCTCGGTCGCCATCGGCGCGCTGGCAACGTGGAACGTTTATTTGCATTTGCCCGACGGCAACCTGCGCGCCACTTTCTTTGATGTGGGACACGGCGACGCAGTTTTGATTCAGACGCCGTCGGGGCGATACGCATTGATTGACGGCGGCCCGAGTCCAAACAGATTGGCCGAATCGTTGGGGAGAACGTTGCCTGTCGGGACACGGTCTCTTGATCTGGTGGTGGCCGCCTCGCCAACCCCAGACAGCCTCGGCGGCCTGTCCGGCCTCTTGGATCGCTACACGCTCACCCAGGTGGTGATGGCGGGTGAGCCGGGCCGCAACTCGGCGTATCGTGAGTGGACGGAAGGATTGGCGAGTCGATCTATTCCGACGATGCAAGCTGAAACGGGTCAACAATTTGATTTGGGCGATGGGGTGATGTTGAAAGTGGTTGAGGTGAGAGACGAGGGTGCACTGCTCAAACTCGATTATGGCAACGCCTCATTTTTATTCGCCGTCGCGTTGGACGCCAAAACGGCCACTCAAATTGCCACTTCAGAGGCGGTTGCCCCGGCGACTGTTCTGCTTGCGCCGCGACACGGCGGTGTTAACTCGATCAGCACCCTCTTCCTCGACGCGGTCAATCCACAAGCTGTTGTTATTGCGGTTGGCGCGGGCAATTCGGCGGGCGATCCGCAGGCCGAGACGCTGGCGCTGTTTGAAGGCCGAACTGTGCTGAGGACGGATCAGCGCGGCACGATTGAATTTGTGACCGATGGCAAACAGTTGTGGGTGGAGGTGGAAAGGTAGCGAGGTAAGACTTCTGAAGTATACTTGCAATCAGTTGCGTGCCTGGAAAGGAGTCAACCATGATAATTGAGCAACATCACAAAATGCAATTAGAGACGAAACACCCGTCTGGCGCCGAGGAATGGTATTGCCCCACCTGTGGGCGACGGTTCCTCATGCACTGGCCGCCTGAGTACAAGCGGGTCATTCTCGAAGCCGGCGACGAGATGGCAATTCACAGCGGGGGCAAAGATGGATTGGTGATGTCGCCGCCCCGGCTAGGCGAGGCAGAAGCGCCCGATTTGTCGGAAGAAATGCGGGCCGCGCTCGAGGAGGCGTTGAAGGATGTTGATTTCGACGGCCCGCCGAGCGCGGACGATCTGTAAGCCAAAACGTAACGCCGATCAAGTTGTTTGTCGAACTTTTTTACCCGACGTATTCACTCACCGTCTCGACCTTCTTCAAATTGCCCACGAGAGCCGCGCGAGCGCGCGGCAAGGGGGACAGAGCCGGAAGAATGCGGATATTTCGGAAGGCAAGCCGCCCGGTGTGTGCTTGCAGGCCAATGTAGCCAGAGTTCGGATCGCGCTCTGGCGATCTCCCGCGAAACAGGTCTGAGTTCGTAAACGTGGTGGTCTGTTGGCCGTTGAGATAAACCGTGTAAGCGTCGCCGACCACGTTGATCTCATAGTTGTACCATCTGCCTGCTTTCAGCACCGGGCCGCGCTGGTAGGTTTGTTGGCCGGCGCCCTCGCCGAGAGCGATCCCGTAAATTGCTCCGGTGCGGTGCTCGTCCAGCCCATCGGGTATTCCCCGGCCAGCGTCACCGCGAGCAACTTCATCAATCTGGATTTCAAAACCTGTGTTCACGGCAACCCACGCCTGATTCTGGTAAGGATAGGAAACGCCTGGGTCGTTTCGATCTGGCACTGGCCGACGCGGGTCTCGAAAGCGAACGAAGACGCCGGAGTTGTCCTCCAATTGATCGAGACGAAACTCCAGGCGCAGGACAAAGTCGCCGAAGGTGCGCGGCGCGTAATACAACAGCCCCAGATCGCTGCTCGGCTGGGCAACGATTGCGCCGTCAACCAACGAGAAAGCGCCCTGCCCGGCAGCCTGCCACAACTTGAATGTTTCCTCCGTGCCGTCAAACAAATACATGAATCCCGACTCGGGCGCAGATGGGCGGCGCGCCTGCAAGGCCTGCTCGGCCATGCGTCTGCTCAACGCCACGCCGGTCAGCATCGGATTGGGCGAACCGATAGTGGGAAACAGGGCAGGGCCGGCGACGTAAGCATTGCCGACATGATGGAAACGACCGTCGGCGTCCGTCACCGATTTGCCGGGATCGTCGCCCATCCAGAGTGTGCCAGCTTCGTGGTGGGTCGTGCCCAGCGCATCGCGCCGCCCAACATACGGGAACATTTCACGCAACGAGTCGCCGGTTGAAACCTTTTTCGCGCCCTGCGGGGTCAACACTTCGTAAGGCTGGCCGCCGGCGAAGAGCTGGGCCGCCTGGTCGGCGGCTTTATCCATCGCCTCCCACAGTGCAAGGTCTTTCTCGGTCGGCGCAATTGACACAAAGGCGCGCCGCATGCCAAACTCGTCGGGTTCGGGATCGAGCGTGATGCGGCTGTTGGGGTTCTGCGCTTCCATCTCACCGATGCCGCGAAGGGTGATGACGACGTGGCTATCGTCTGCCGCGCGAAAGGCGTCGAGGGTGTCAAGGTCGGGAATTATCTTGAATAGTTCGGCTTCGGAGTCCGCGCCTGACGCGCCGAGGCCGGAAGCGGTGATTTGCAGGTGGAAGTGTCCCGGAGCGCCATCGGCGTGAGTGTGCCGGCCTTTAACGAAGAGCGCCGAGGCTTGCAATTCTTTGATGGCGGGATCAATCGGCAGAACCGCGCGCGGGATGCGGATCGTCAGATTGGAACGCAGATGCGCCATCAGGTTGCGCCCAATCAAGTCGTAGTTGGGAATGCCCTCAAAGGAGAGCAGAGCCAGCCGCGTGCTTTCAATTGTGCCCAGGGCGATGACGACCACGCCTTCAGACGGGACAGGCACATTGCCCAGATTCGTCTCCACTTCGGTCACGTGTCCGTTCGTGGTCTTCAGCCGGCTGACGTGGCAGTTCGGCACGATCATGAGGCGCTTCTTCAGGTCGTCATTGCCTGATTCAGCCGACGCCATCCGCGCCGCCTTCATCAACAACGGCACGGCGCTGAACTTGTTGAACGGGAAGGAGCCGGAACGCGGCTGGCGGCTTTGGACAGCCAGAGGGGCTTCTAGCTTCAACTCATCAGCGGTGACTCCCGAAGCGTCATCCGGCGCGGTGAGATGCAGTCGCAACTGCGCCAGCGGGATCGCGTCCGTCACCTTGTGGCGCTGAATACCTTCGAAGAGCCGCTGGCGGAGCGCCTCGTGCAACGGCCCCTGAATAAAGTCGTTGGTTTCGTTGACGCCGATTTGCTCGCCGGCCTCCCGAAAGTAGCGGGCATTCAGGTCATCCACCACTTGGTGGGGCCATCGATCCGGGGGCATTTCCGAGTCGAGCAGTTGCGGTGACCAACCGCCAAAGAACAGCGAGCGCCCGCCCAGGCAGTAGGCCAGTCCCGGAAACTGTTCGTTGGAGTGCCAAGCCAGTCCCCACACCTCATTGCGAGGTCGGCCATCCTGGCCCGTTGCCCGCAGGTCGGCGATGCTGGTCTTGCCGGGGACGTTCAAGCCAAGCACCGGTAGATTCTGAATGTGCTCGGGCAGGACGAACGGCCCGCCTTCCAGCACCAGGATGCGGTGGCTGTGAGTCTTGTCGCGATCAAAGAGGTGTTGAGCCAGCACCGGGCCAAAACTGCCGCCGCCAATCACGATCACGTCAAACGGACGCGCCTCGGGACGCAAGCTCTTGTCGGCGCTGCGCAATGCTTCGTCCAACCCATTGCAGACGTAGCGTCCGGTGACATCGAGCGAGAAATCGGTTCGCTGAGGAGTGGGGTTGGTTGACATGGGTCTTTCCTTTCGTCATCACGGGACCTGCTCATGCGAGTCGCGGAGCGTTTGAATGAGGGGTGTGTCGCCCCGCCTGTGTATTTCCTCCACAGGCGGGGCCGGGGGCAATGCTGGCGGCAAAAGCCGGAGCTACTTCTCGTATTCTTTCTCGTATTCGGGTTTCCCGTCGGGTTCGTAGAACTGCAAGATCGGCCCCTCGACGAAGCCGGCGATTGGGCCTGGCTTCTCGCAAGCGGTGAGGTAAGTCACGGTCACCACGAGCTTGTAGGGGACCGAGCAGTGTTCGCCGGTGATAATGCCCGGCTTGACGCGGAAATCACTGTAATACTCGCCGTTGCCGCACGGATCCAGGGGAACGTGCGGGTGATCCAGTTTCAGCTCGGGGCCGGGGCCCATAGATTCCAGGCACAGGTGGATACACCACTCGCCGCAGATGTACGGCACGAGGGAGCCTTCCAGTTCCCAGTGGATCTTGACGCCCCATTCCTGGTCGGTGCGAATGATGGTCGTCGGCTTCGCGCCTTTCACTTCGTAGACCTCCGCGTAGATGTCGCCGCCCAGATAAGGCTCAGGGAGCGAAACTTCAAAGTTGCCTTTAGACATGGTAGTAATCCTCCGTAGATGTGTAGGGTGTGTGAGCAACTCCCAGTGAGCCGCCCGGTGTGTTGTAGTGTCGATGTTTGAGGGGCCCTCTCGTTTATCGGCACGTTCACGCTATTCAACCTTATAAACGTAACTTTGGCTACTTTTTCGACATTGAGAGATGTGATTTGGGATTGATCGTAGTCTTACTCTCTATCGAAGCGGCGGCGAGACTCGGCGAATAGAGAATGCCGCCAGCGGCTTCCATCAGTTGATTGACCGTCGGACGGTTTGCTAACACAGTGTCCCTGTCCCTATGAAAATTATTCTTGCGGCGGTTGCCACATTACCACCGCTATCCGTTGCAGTCAGCGTAATCGTGTGCCATACCCCATTGCAAGGATCGTTCGAGTACAAAGTTGCCTTTACGTCGGTGCCTATACCCAGAGTAGGACTCGTATGAATGTCCTTGCGGTCGGTTGCCCAGACCAAAGAAGAGTCGTTAAGTGTGCCGTCCTCTAGGTCTGTAGCACTGCCTTGTAGCGTAACAATCGTGTACCAGAGCCCAAGCTTGTCATTACGACCATCATATCCGTAACTGGCGTCAAGGGCCGGGAAGATAATCGTTACCATGGGCGGCAAGTTGACTGCAGAGTATGGCGTGTTGGTTGTCGGCATCAACGCTGGGGTGGTGATGGTTAGTATCACACCTGGCGTGGGTGTATCGCTTGGCGCCGGCGTCGGTGTGTCGGTTAGCTTAGGCAAGCTAGACACTGGCGTTAACATGGGGTGCAGACTGGCGAACGGCGAGCTAAACTGTTGCGCGCAAATCGGCCCTGGTGGAATGACTGGCCATAGCACGGTAGGAATCTTCAACACCTGACCACGGTGTAGAGTGAAAGGCGATACAAGACTATTGGCCTGCGCAATAGCATTAGGTTGCACACCGTAAGCCCGCCCGACGCAATACAGGGTATCTCCACCATTCACGATATGCTGACCAATAAGTATCGGAGTTGGAGTTGCCGTCGGTGGCGCAGTCTGAGTCGGGGTAGGGCCGATCGAAGTCGTCGGTGCGTCGGTCGCTGTCACCACGATGATATTAGGTGGGTTAGAGGTGACGGCGGCCGTAGGGCGGTCAGCCAACGCCTCAGGAATGGTTCTGGTCAAGATGACAGCTATGACCGCACTGATCCCGGCGATGATGGCTACCGTGACAGGGACACATCCGTAGCGTACCCACCACCTCAGGCCCCAGTCCTGGTCAGTTTTTTCTCGCTCAGTTTTCTCAGACATGGTTTTGCTCCAGCTATGACGTGGTTGACTCGTCATCGGCGTCTGGAGAGGGAGGTCTCACCTCGCGGTGCTCGTGATCTCGATCACCTCCAACCGATTCACTCTCATAAACGAACACCACGCCGGTTTTCGGGCATCAGAGCCCCAGAAAAACGAAGAAGCCTCTGATCTCTCTCACCAGAGGCTTCGAAAGCGGGCGCCGCTATACGTCCGATCTATCGCCTGTTCAACGGCGAAGGGGCCAACAGGCCAGCCAGACCGCCCACTGCCGCCGAGCCGAGGGCGACGAGGAGTTCAGGGGTGGGGCGGCCCTCGATCGCCAACATGATGGCACCGATGAGACTGGCCAGCACGGCCAAGCCCAGCGCCGCAACGACCATGCGGTAAACCCAGACATCTTGTGGTAATCGTGTGTTCATGACAGCCTCCTTTGCGGTCAGTCGAGTCCCAACCCGTCGTGAGCGTTGGCAGGATGAGGAACCTAATCAACAACTCTTCAACCCTATAAACGAGTGACCAACCGTTTTTCCCGCATCAAGAGATGCAGTTTGGAATTGAATCATCTGCCGCACCACCGTCGCTCCAAACTTTGCCAACCTACTGGCTCTGCACCCAATTCCCATCACTCCACAACTGCAGGCGCTTGCCGAAGTCCTGCCCGGCCAGGTTCGCGCGGTAGATGCCGCGCCAGTCGGCGCACACCCGGCCGTTAGGTGCGCTGTTCGGCCCGGCCAGCACCACTGCCTGGCACGCCGTATTCGTCGGGTCAGCGGCCCATTCGAGATATTCTGTTGAAGCAAGCAGGCCCTTTGTGGTCAGTTGACTCTGCAACCAGGTTAGCGAGGCAATTTGGACGGGCCGACACGGGTCGTTGCCAACGGTGTACAACGCCAGCCCCTGCCGGGCCGGGTCGCACTGGCTGAGCCACTCCAGGCGGACGAACGTTGGCTGGGAGGTCACCGGGGCAGTGCTGGGAGCGTAAGTTGGCAGTGGTATTATGGCTCCCCTAATAGCTACTTGCATAATCCGCAAGACCAGCTCGGCCAGCAAAACCAGCATAACAATTCTGGCGAGACTGCGTCGCGAGTCTGTAAGTGTGTTTTCCATATCAGAAATCCTCCCTGCCTGAAGTCAGCGCGTCACAAAGCAGATGAATGCACTTCGTGTTCTACTGGCAATAAACGCAGGCCGGTTCGTTTTTTCAGCACGGGAGCGTTAAACACACCAACCCGGAAGGGAGGCTTCCGGGCTGGTGGATGAACATTGGCGATGGGGCGAGTTTATGGTTGCCCTACAGGGATCACTATCTCGCCTTCGGCTGTTTTGTTCGATTGAAACAACTGCTTCAGAGCCTGTTGGGCATCTCGGCTAGTGATAGCATTACCGACGGCTTGCTGCTGGTTACACCATTTGGCCAGGATGCCGCTGACGATGGGAGCGGCGAAAGACGTGCCGGCCCACCAGGCCCAGCCTGTTGTGTTCGGTTTATATCGAATGCGGTCAATCGTGAGCGCTTTCGGGTTTGGGGGCAAATAGCCCGGCCCAGCCCAGCCATCCAAGCCTCTTCCAGTTAAATTTCGCCACAAAAACGACAAGCATCCTTCAGCGTAGACAGGAATCTCGCTGGTATAAATGCCCAGCATACCTTGCCCTGGTCCAGGCTCTCCTCCGAATGCCATGTAGCCAGTGTCCGGGGGATCATCAGCCAAATTGGAATAATTGGCCGCTTGATATTGGCCATTCGCTGGAGGGAATCCTTTTGGCAATGCACCCACCCCAATCACTTCAGCAAAGGCGGCTGGATAATTAGCAGGTGGTCTTCCCACTTGTCCGATATAATTGCCAGCGGCCGCGACTACAATAACATCTTTCTCATTTGTGAGTTGATTGAAAATCTCCTGAAACAGCGTGATCATACTCTGAATCTCAGCTGGAAGATGAGAGCTATCGTCTATATTCAATCCGAAACTGCAGTTGACAATGAGCGGACGTCCAATTTCTGGATTCTGGAGCACCTGCAGTAAGCCCTGAGCGATGGTTTCTGTACTGCCACTGCCATAAGGGGTGAATGCCTTGACCAGATGCAATGTAGCCTCTGGCGCGATGGCATTAATGATACCGGCGACGAACAAGCCGTGATCCGGCATCAAATAGTGGTGCCCCACCGGGCTGTAATCCATCAATTCAATATCGGCGTATATGTCTTTGTGCACCTGCACTTTCCCGTTAGGACCCCATAACTTGTCGATCAAGTGACGACTGTTCTGCCACCTCTTGTAAGCCTCGTCGAGATCAATCTTAGCAGGGACCGTGTCAAGGATGGCGACGTGTATTCTAGTCCCTTGCCCGTTGGTAAATGGCAATGGGGCTTGAGCGCCTTGGTTGTCCCGTAGCCCAAACTTCCACGCATCCTCTACTGGCGGAGGCGCCTCAACGGGCCAGGAGCCTGGGCTGGGAGGGTGTGCACCGTGAGGCGCGCTGCCTATCAGCCAGTCGGGAGCGACGGAGTTGAGAGTGACATTGTCTGAGATATGCAGTGGCTCTTTCGGCTCTTTTGGTAGCTCGCTATGTATGGTTATGAGCAGCTCGACCAAATCCTGTTTCTCATCGCGCGTCCGCACGGGAACGATGGAAAGCACCCGACCTTTATCGTCTTTTAGAGGAAAGGTGAGAATAGCCTCCGGCTTCGGCGGTGTAAGCTGGCTTTTCCATTGCTGCTCCTCAGACTGTTTGAGGAAACTCCCAATATCTTTTGCCAGTTCGGCCTGGGTAAGATCGGCTGGATGCTTAATATGCAGCATAATCTTGCCTGGCAGGAAGTGTTGTAACGAGGGTGGCGCCTCGTCCTTTTGATGGGTCAGCCATTTCCAAATCCTTTTAAGGACAGAGTCTTTTTCAGGACCCTTGATGGATGGCTCACCATGTGTTTGCGCCGCATTGTTGTTCATAATATGCTCCCTTCTGAACTAGTTCAATCCGATGTTACTGAGAGCCTGTTTGGAAAATGCTCAACGCCCGCGTCCTCGCGGGCGTTCTCAACCGCGAGGACGCGGTTGGGGAGCAATTATTAAACAGGCCCTGAGAGGGCGCTGTCGTCACCGATCAGCTGAAAAGCTCCCCAGTAGGCGGGATGAAGATTCCGGTTCTCAGACAGAATGGAGGTCTGCGTGTAACGGAGCGAAGCGGACTTGGTTTCACCCCTGCTCAAAGCGCCATACATCCGCTTCATGAGATCGGTAGTCGAGTGATCCGCCACGCCCCACAGGCTGATGATCAACGCCCCCGCCCCAGCGTACAGAAAGCCGCGCCCCAAGCCGATCAATTCCTCGTCTGTGGCCACGTTCGCTCGGCCCGTTTCACAGGCGCTCAACGTGACTAACTCGTAACTCAAATCCTGCTGCAACACGTCGTCGGCGTAGAGTTGTCCATCCGCAAGTTGAAGGTAGGACAAGTCCGGCTGATCGAGGCGATGCTCTCCGTGCGCGGCGATGTGCAAAATTTGCGTCGGCGTCGTCTGCAGGGCTGATCGATTGGCGGCCTCCTCGGCGCACAACCGGCCCCCAAACAGCCGCTGTACAATTTGCGCTTCGGTCTGAGTGTGAGGCAACCGGCCATCCCATGAGTGCGCGAGGATCAGCGCGCCCGGAGGGCGTCTCGGGCCGGGCCGGGTTGCCAGCCCGGCCGCAGGCAGAGTGATGACCTCGTAGCGTTCAATCAGATGCGCTGAGCCATCGTACAGCAAATGAAACGGAAGGAAGTGCAGTGCGCCATACGGCACGATCACCAATCGCCGCTGGTTATACTGCCGCAACGCCAGTGGCTCGATGAGCAGAGCGTACAACCGTTGCAAGATGCGCCGCGCGAGATGGGTGAGGTTGCCGGCCATTGGAGCCTGCGGATCAACCTTGAGTGCGGCGGCCAGGTTGGCTTGAAGTTGGCGGATCAATTGATTCAAGGCCTCGGTTGTCAACGGCAAACGATGCGCCTCGACAGTCTGCCGGTCGAGAATGAACGCCCAAAGGTGCGCCCCATCGTTGTAATACTCGATCAGCAGGGTCTCTTCGTCTATAGTCTGCTGAATCTCTTTAAGTGACATGGCGGGAGCGTGGTTGTTTGCCCGCTGGCCGCCGCTGTGCAGATATAACTGCTCGGTGATGGCGCGCATCCGTCGCTCGCGCCCCGCGACTTCGGCCAGGGCTTGCTCGGTCCGGATGGCGCTTGAGTGCTCGGTACCTCCGGGTGAGTCGTGCGCCAGCCGATAGAACCATTGGTGCTCGGCCCGCAAGCGATCCAATTCCTCGATGAGCGCCCGGTTGCGGACATCGTCCTGCGCCCAATGCAGATGATCGCGATTCATCAAGTAGCCTAACCACACTTGCGATTTGGCCTGCTCTAAAGTTTCGAAGGCGTTCCCGGCATCGCCGGCTCGCAGGCGCAACGCGATCAGCGCCTGCAGGGCTTCTCCCTTGTCTTCCAGAAAGCCGGGGCGGAGCGTAATCGTCAAGCCACGTTGCACGCGCTCTATAGTCGCGGCGGCCGCCCGATAACGGCGGATAGCGTGTATGCTTTCATGTCGGGCTTCGGCAATTTGTCCAAGCAAAAGATGGGCGGCATAGCGCAAGGAGGGGACGTTATATTTCTGGGCGATGTGTAATGCTTTCGTCCCTGCCGTGTCGGCTGCCCTAAAGTCGCTCAATGCGAATAGAGCCTGACCTTGCAGAAGAGTCGCCGTTGCGTCCTTGACCTGTTGCCCATCCGCTTGGAAGCAAACCGCCGCCGCCAGCGCTTCCTGGCAGGCGCTCGTGGCATCGCCTTGTTTGAGTGCCATCCGGCCACGCCAGAGGCGAATCGTTGCAATCCAAGTTGTTGCACCCAGGGAAGTAAAAATTGGCTCGGCTTCGGCCAGCGCCGCTTGAGCGGCGGTGAAGTTACCTAACGCTGCTTCAGCCGTCGCCAAACGCAAAAGAGTTAAGGCAAGTTCATAGGCGGCGTTAAACATTCGGAAATCCCTGATCACCTGCCGGGCGAGGTCGCGGGCTTCAGCATAACGATTGAGCGATAGGTAACACTCAACCACGTGGTGCTTGGTCATTGCCACTTCGAAAGGGGATTCGACCGTTACTTTTTCCAAAGCTCCGTGCAGTAAAGTGAGGGCGCGCAGGTAATAGCCTTGTGCCTGAGCGATTTCAGCAATACTCGCCTCGATGCGGGCGATACTTAGAGTTTGATTGCGAGCGATTGCCAATTCTCGCGCTCGCTCGTAATACATCAGGGCTTGATGGAAATCACCCAACGCGTTGTAGGTTAAGCCAATATTCTCATATAGAGGACTAATATGCGGCTGGCCCGCCTCGCCCAGAGATTCAGCCATCGCCAGAGCCGCAACAAACAACTCGAGCGCGCGATGCTGTTCGCCCAGATAGTTATAGACAAGAGCCGTCTGCCAATCCAACCGCAGAAGTCTATCGCGCTCGCCGTGACGGGTGAAGATAGCGCGAGCCTGTTCGGCATCGGCAAGAGTTGTAGGGATGCAGTTAAGTTTGGGACCGAGATACAGACGGCCAACCCGGGTGCGCGCCCAACCGACCTCATCGCCAGTCTCTAGGAACATGACTCCCGCTTGTTCATAGAGACTCCAGGCTTCCTCCATATTACCCAACGACGCGAGGCAATCGCCTTTGGACATCGTCCCCAACGCGATTTGGCCCGTGTCATTTCGAGCGCGCCCAATTGCAATGATGCGCTCGGCGTAATCGAGCGAGCGGATCGAGTCAATATACCAATACCGTTCGAATTCCTTTTTGAGGCGCTCAACGACTTCTCTTGCAATGTCATCGGGCAGAGGTGTCGAGAGTATCTCAGGCGGGATGTCGTTCCCAAGCCATAACTCCACGGCGGCGTCCACATCCAATACAGCGTTCATAGCGCCCTGTCACACAGCAATATCAATCGTTGGAATTTGCACAGTGATACCGTCAGATGAGATGATCTTTATTTCGGTTGATGCGGGAAGAATTCCTGCACAATGAAAAGCCCCTAAATCGTCCACCGTTGTCGTCATTTGCAACGCGCCACCCTGGCTCAGTTCAACCACAGCGCCTGTCCATTGATCCTGATCCTCTGCGGCAATCTGGCCCAGAATGGTCACGCGCCCCCCGGTGGCCGGTTGAACATCCAGCACGATGAGGAGGCCGTCGGCCTCCAGCGTAATCGGCCCGTGGTTGGCACCGCGAACGGCGACAAAGGCCGGTGCGAACGCCGGTTCCCCAGATGGCCGGCCTCTCTGTTCCCCACCGACCAGCCGAGCGACGAGCACCTTGACCCGCCCCAGCAAACCCGGCTCGGCAACCGGTTCCAGATCGCTCAAGTAGTTCTTCAACTGGACAAGTTCACGGGCGCAATGAGGGCATTCGCGCAGGTGTTGGGCCACGGCCATTGTCTTAGCCGAGGCGAGCAGGCCAAGATGATACTCGCCCAATTCAATCGGCGAGGGGCAGGTGAAGCGGTACAATCGAGCCGTCAAGCGATCCTGCAAACGGGCCAGTTGGCGGGCTTTGTCGCGGCAGTACAAACACCGCTCCAGGTGAGTGGCCACCTCATGTTCAGCTACGCCATCCACATAAGTCAGTAGTTGCCTGTCATCCAGCTCCGGCGGGGATACACAGTTCATAGATGCCTTTCGTCAGTTGTCCGCAAAGCGCCGCCCCGGCTCGACACAACTACGCAGTGGCAGAAACCGCCACGTCTTTGGCTTCCTAAACACCATAAACGAAAAAACGCCCGTTTTTCAATCACGTTCGTCAAGGAATTTGTTGAACTCGGGGTCGCGGCGCAGGCGGGCCATGATGTTCTGTTTGATGCGGTACACTTCCTCGACGTCAATGAACACGGCTCGAAACTGTTCGTAAAGCTCTCGAGGTTTGAGGGCCAGCACAAAGGAGCCATATACCACCTGACGCTCCTTCTCGTCATGCAGTCGCGCATTGATCCAGTCCCAAAATCTCTGCCGATACGCCCGGTCAAACACCCAATCTTCAACAGTCGGGCCTTGAGCTTTTTCCTCAGCCGGCGAGTCCTCGGCCAACGCGTACAGGTTGGCCTGGTTACGCGCCCGGTTGTGATCCACGATGGCGCTGTGGACGCACAGCTTCAAATAGTGCAACAAGGCCCCAAGGTCCGAGAAACGTTCGAACTTCTCCGGCGTCAGGGCGACCCATATCTTCTCGAAGGCGCGATTAACGAAGTACTGGGCCTCTTCGCCGCTGGTCGCAAACCCTCGTTGGTGCTTCACCCATCCGATCACCAGCGTTTGATACTGGACGTGGATCGCCTCCCAGGCGAGCTGATCTTCTTCCAGGATCGCCCGCTGGAACAGTTCGAAGCAATACTGAGGATCGTAAGCCTGGCCGTGGAAAAAGCGCTCCGTCTCCTGGGCGCAGTGGTCAACAAGCTCCGCCAGAGTCAGCATCAGATATTAGCCTTAAGGGGCGCGGCGAGATCGGGCAGAATCAAAACGCCAACCTTGAGCAGAGCAACACAGATTGTGCTCGAAGGTTGGCGTCGGCAAATACAAAATAGGAGCCAGCCGCTTCCGGCTGTCTCTGTTGGGTGGCCAGTTGGGGTCCATGCACTCTCCCAATTTGCAGGGCTGGGCCTGATTAAATTTTAGCGCTACGATGCACAGGTAATTTACCCTATTTTGGCAGAATATCAAGCCTCATTTTTGCTTTTCAGCCGTGCCCGGTCACGGATGTTATAATGTTGCCATCCAAACTCTAGGGCCCCTGTGTGGCTCGACGAAAGGATGTCTCCCATGACACAAAAATTGAATAACTCGTTCGGCGCGCGCGCGAAGTCAGGTGATTACTACATTTATCGCCTCGACCATCTCGCCAAATCTGGAGTTGCGCCCAGTCTTGATCGCCTCCCGTTCTCGATCAAGATTCTGCTCGAAGCCGTTTTGAGAAATTGCGACGGCTACCTTGTTTCGGAAGAGGACGTGAGGCGGCTTGCCAAATGGGAAGCCGCCAACCCCGGAGGCGGCGAACTCCCCTTCCTACCCGCCCGCGTGGTGATGCAGGACTTCACCGGCGTGCCGTGCGTCGTTGACCTGGCCGCCATGCGTGACGCGGTGAAGCGCCTCGGCGGCGACCCGAAGAAGATCAATCCGCTGGTGCCGGTTGATCTCGTCATTGACCACTCGGTGCAGGTGGACTACTTCGGCACCGAACTGGCCCTCGTCCGTAACGCCCAGCTTGAGTTTGAGCGCAACGGCGAGCGCTACGAATTTCTGCGCTGGGGCGCGAAGGCGTTCGACAACTTCCGTGTCGTTCCGCCGGCCACCGGCATTGTGCATCAGGTGAATCTTGAATACCTCGCTCAGGGAATCCTCAGTAAGCCGGAAGCCGACGGCAAGGTAATGTTTCCCGACACGCTGGTGGGCACCGACTCACACACCACGATGATCAACGGCCTGGGCGTGCTGGGCTGGGGTGTGGGCGGCATCGAGGCCGAGGCGGTGATGCTCGGCCAGCCGTTGTACATGGTCACGCCGCAAGTGATTGGCTTCAAACTCTATGGCGAATTGCGCGACGGCGTGACCGCCACCGACCTGACTCTCACCGTCACTCAAATGCTCCGCAAGAAGGGCGCGGTGGACAAGTTTGTGGAGTTTTACGGCACGGGCCTTTCGTCCATGTCCCTGCCCGACCGGGCGACGATTGCCAACATGGCCCCCGAATACGGCGCGACCTGCGGCTTCTTCCCCACCGACGACGAGACTCTGCGCTACTTGCGCCGCACCGGGCGCGGGGCTTCGGCTGATCTGCTCGAACGCTATGCCAAAGAACAGGGCCTGTTCCGAACTGACGCCACTCCCGATCCTGTCTTCACCGACGCGCTCGAACTAAACCTGGCCGACGTTGAGCCGAGTCTGGCCGGCCCCAAACGCCCACAGGATCGCGTGCCAATGAAGGAGTTGAAGACAGCGTTCCGCAAGTCGCTGACTGCGCCTGTGAAGGAACGAGGGTATGGGCTGGATGAAGCCGCCACTGCAAAGACGGCTGAGGTGAAGGACAATGGCCATTCGGCTACTATCGGACACGGGGCCGTCATCATCGCCGCCATCACCTCTTGCACCAACACCAGCAATCCGAGCGTCATGCTGGGAGCCGGGTTGGTGGCGAAGAAGGCGGTGGAGGCAGGGTTGGCGGTCAAACCGTATGTGAAAACGAGTCTTGCGCCCGGATCGAAAGTCGTCACCGAGTATCTCACCAAGTCCGGCACGTTGTCTTATCTCGAAAAGCTCGGCTTCAATGTGGCCGCTTATGGTTGCACGACCTGCATCGGCAACAGCGGCCCACTGCCCGAAGCGGTGGCGAAGGCGGTGACCGAGGGCAACCTGGTGGCGAGCGCCGTGATCTCTGGCAACCGCAACTTTGAGGGCCGGGTTCATCCGCAAGTGAAGGCGAACTTCCTGGCCTCGCCGCCGCTGGTGGTGGCCTATGCGCTGGCAGGCACGACCGATATTGACTTGACCAATGAACCGCTCGGCACGGGCAAAGATGGCAAGCCGGTTTTCCTCAAAGACATCTGGCCGACGCAAAAAGAGATTGCCGACACGATTGCGGCCTCTATTGACCCGGAGATGTTCAGCCGCTCGTATGGCAACGCCTTCGACGGCAACCCCGATTGGAACGCCATCCCGGTGAGCGGCGGCGAACTGTACGGCTGGAGCGAAGCTTCTACTTATATTCAAAACCCGCCCTTCTTCGCCAGTCTCACGCCCGACCTCAAACCGCTAACCGAGATCAAGAGCGCGCGCGTGCTGGGCGTGTTCGGCGACAGCATCACCACCGACCACATTTCGCCCGCCGGCAACATCGCCAAAGACTCGCCGGCAGGCAAATATCTGATCGAGCGCGGCGTGCAACCGAAGGACTTCAACCAGTATGGCACGCGGCGCGGCAATGACCGGGTGATGACGCGCGGGACGTTCGCCAACATCCGCATCAAGAATTTGATGATAGGCGGCGAGGAGGGCGGCAACACCTTGCACTTCGGTAAACCTTACATGGGCGCAACCGGCCCGCTGACCCAGCCCGGCGAGAAGATGACGATTTACGAGGCCGCCATGCGCTACAAGGCTGAAGGCACGCCATTAATTGTAATTGCCGGCAAGGAATACGGAACCGGCTCCAGCCGCGACTGGGCGGCCAAAGGCACGCTCCTGCTCGGCGTGAAGGCGGTGATTGCCGAGTCGTTCGAGCGCATCCATCGCAGTAACCTGGTCGGCATGGGCATCCTGCCGCTCGTGTTCAAGGACGGACAGAACGCCGAAAGCCTCGGCCTGACCGGCCACGAGAAGTACGACGTCCTCGGCATCTCGAACGAGATCAAACCGCGTCAGGAGTTGACGGTGAAGGCGGCGAAACAGGATGGCAAGGTGGTCGAGTTCAAGGCCATCGCCCGTCTCGACACGCCGGTAGATGTAGACTACTACAGGAACGGCGGGATTTTGCAGACGGTGTTGAGGGGGTTGATGAGGCAGTAGAACAACGGATCGCCCGAATTACGCGGATCGATCCGTCGAATTCGGGGAATCCGTTGTTATGAAAGACGACGTGCCGACTCGATTGAGTCGGCACGCTTTCTTTTGCGGCAGGCCACACATTGAACTACAATACCTGCCCATGAGCCAGCCAGTGCAACGCCCACTCTACCTCACCCAAGCCGCCGACAAACTCGCCGCCGCGCTCGGCGAGAACCTGCTCGGCGTGGTGCTCTACGGCTCGCATGCGCGCGGCGAGGCGCGGGAAGACATTTGAATCCATGACAGCTCCCCGGCCCGCCCTTCCCACGCCGCCCACTTCCCTCATTGGCCGAGAGCAAGACGTTGCCGCCATTAGGCAACAGCTTGGGCGGGCGGAGGCGCGCTTGCTCACTCTCGTCGGGCCGCCCGGCGTGGGCAAGACGCGGCTGGCCCTGCAGGTGGCGGCGGAACTGAGCGAGTCGTTCCCCGACGGGGCGCACTTTGTGGCCCTGGCCGCGTTGAGCGATCCGGGACTGGTGGCCGCCACCATCGCCAAATCGCTCGGCCTGACCGACGTGAACGCCGAGTCGCCGGACGGCCAACTGCTCACGTTCCTGCGCGACAAACAGTTATTGTTGGTGCTCGACAACTTCGAGCAGGTGATGCCTGCCGCGCCCTTCGTGGCCGAACTGTTGAGCGCCGCGCCGTCGGTCAAGGTTCTCGTCACCAGTCGCGCCGTCTTGCGCCTGTCGGGTGAGCGCGAGTTCCCGGTGCCGCCGCTGGCCCTGCCCGATCTCATTCAACTTCCGCCGCTCGACGCCCTGGCCCGCACCCCGGCGGTGGCGCTCTTTGTGGAACGGGCGCAAGCCGCCCGGCCCGACTTTCAACTCACCGCCGCCAACGCCGCCACCTCCGCTCAAATTTGCCATCGCCTCGACGGCATCCCCTTAGCCATCGAACTAGCCGCCGCGCGCAGTAAGCTTCTCACGCCGCAAGCCCTGCTCGCGCGCCTGTCGAATCGATTCGACCTGCTCACCCACGGCCCACGTGATCTGCCGCAACGCCACCAGACTCTGCGAAACGCCGTCGAGTGGAGTTACGACCTCTTGCCCCAAAACGAGCAACGGCTATTCCGGCGGCTGTCCGTCTTTGTGGGCAGTTGGACGATGGAAGCCGCCGAGGCGGTGTGGGTGGACGAGCCGTTGGTGTTTGACCGGCTGGCCGTTCTGCTCGACCATAGCCTGGTTCGTCAGACTGAGTCGCCGGACAGTGAGCAACGCTTCACCATGCTGGAGATGATTCGCGAGTACGCGCTGGAACGCCTGAACGCCAGCGGCGAGGCCGAAACGATTCGCGGACAGCACGCCGACTACTATCTTGAACTGTTGGAGACCGCGCCAGTGGAAGCCTGGACGGCGCAAAACGCGGTCTGGCTTCGCCGCCTGGAGGCCGAGCACGACAACTTGCGCGCGGCTCTGACCTGGAGCCGCGACACGGGCGACGGCGAACTGGAACTGCGGCTGGCCGGGACGCTGGCCGGATTCTGGCAGAGGCGGGGATACCTGAGCGAGGGGCGCAGTTGGCTGGAGGGCGCGCTGGCGCGGAACATATCACCCAACAAAGCGCGAGCGCGAGCCTTGCGCGGCGCGGGCGTGCTGGTCCGCTTGCAGGGCGACTTCGCCCTGGCCCGCGTCCGGCTCGAAGAGTCGGTGGCCCTGTGGCGGCAGTTGCAGGATCGCGCCGGACTGGCCAGCGCCCTGTGCTACCTGGTCACGGCCACCAAACCCCAACGAGATTTGAAAGCCTCACGCGCCTGGCTGGAGGAAGCGCTGGCGCTCTGGCGCGAGCTTGGCGACAAAGGGGGGCTGGCCTTCGCCTTGTTCCTCCTCGGCGACCTGACCAGCGCCGAGAATAATTTCGACAAGGCGCGAGAGTTTCAAGAAGAGAGCCTGTCGCTCTACCGCGCAATCGGCGACAAGGACGGCGTCGCGATGGTGCTCAACAACATGGGCGAGGCCGTGCGCTACCAGAGCGATTATGCACGCGCGGCGAAGTTCTACGACGAAAGCCTGGCCCTCTATCGCGAACTAGACAACCCTTGGCGCATCGGCGAAGTGCTCCACAATCTCGGCCACGTGGCCCACCATCAGGGCGACCTTTGGCAGTCTATTGTCTACTTCAAAGAAAGCCTGAGGCTCTTTCGCGAGTTGAGTTACAAAGTGGGCATCGCCGTATGCCTCACCGGCCTGGCCGGTCTGGCCGAGAAACTCAACCAACTTGAATCGGCGGCGCAACTGATTGGCATCTCGGATGCGCTGTGTGAACTGGCCGGAGTCAACCGGGCCAGCAATCCGGCAGATTACGCCGAGTACGACGACGCGCTGACTCGCCTGCGCGCCCGGCTGGGCAAGGACGTTTTTGAGACGGCCCGAACCGAAGGCCGCCGACTGACCGTTGAACAAGCCGCCGCCCTGTCCGACGAAGCCACTCGGACGGTTGAGCCGCCTCAAACACCCTCAACCGCCTCTCACCCCCAACCCTCTCTCGCCGACCTCACCGAACGCGAAGTGGAAGTGTTGCGCCTCATCGCGCAAGGCCTCACCTACGCCCAAATCGCCGAGAAGCTCGTCGTCAGCCCGCGCACGGTAGACGCCCACCTGCGCTCGATCTACAGCAAGCTCGGCGTCAAGTCACGCCACGAAGCGGCCCGGGTAGCAGTTGAGTGCGGTCTAATCTCCAATTCTCCATTCCCCTAGGGAATCCCTCTTCACCTCACAACTCGAAATAGGGAACTGAATCGGGTTTGCTCCCGATGCGTTCCGGCCTTCAATCGCATAAAATGTAATCAACAACACGTTTGAACGATCTCTGGAGGCCGCTTATGCCAAACCGCAACCCTGCCAACCTACCCGCTGTCATCGAACGACTGCGCCGGGCCTGGAATGCCCACGACATGGATGCCCTGGCCGCCTGTCTGCACACCGATTACGAAAGTATTCACCCTCTGCACCCGGAGCGTAACTTACAGGGGCGCGAGTCTGCCGCGCGCAGTTGGGCCGCGACGTTCGAGGCTGTGCCTGACGTGGAAGCTGAATTGCTGCGCTGGGCCGTGGCCGAGGACGGAGTATGGACTGAATGGTGGTGGAGTGGTTCGCACGTAAATGGTAACAGTTTCAACGCTGGCGGCGTGATGGTCTTCCGGCTGGCCCAGGACCGCATTACAGGGGCGCGGGTGTATACCGAGATCGTGCCCACCAGCGGCCCGGATTGGGGCGCGGTGCTGGAAAGCGCCGTGAGCAATGTTGCGGCAGCGAGTGCATAGCGCGTCACGGCGGCTCACCAAAACCGGCAACTATTTGTAAAGGAGGTGTCAATGATTCGAGTTATTCCCGTTTTTTCTAGTTCGGCAAGCCCGATTTCCCCCGGGCTACTCAAGAGACGCGCAATTAACGCACTCACCCACAGAAAGGAAACTTGTTAACAATGACTACCATGTTTGTTCGCCACAAGGTCAATGATTACGGCCAATGGAAGCGCGCCTACGATGAGGTTGCGTCGGTGCGCAAGGCAAAAGGCGTCACAGCCGCCAGTGTCCATCGCGACGCGAAGGACCCGAACACCATCATCATCACACACCAATTTCAGAACCTGGACGCGGCAATGGCGTTTGCCAACTCTGAGGATTTGAAGTCGGCCATGATGAAGGCGGGGGTGAGCGGCCCGCCGGAATTCTGGTTCAGCGAGGATATTGAACGCACTCCGTACTGATCTGCTGGGATATGGGGGGACGGAAAGCTGGCTATGATTGACGTGCGGGACATCGTGGACTCAGCCTTTGCAGTGCTCACTGGCAGCGGTCACGAAGGCAAAAGCTATATCCTGACCGGCCCGGAAGCGATTTCGTTCCACGATATCGCGAACACGTTTTCGAAAGTTCTGGGCAAGGACGTCAAGTATGTTGGCGTCCCGTTCGAGGCGGTGCTGAACTCCATGTTAAGTATGGGGTTTCCGGAGTGGAATGCTAGAGGTTATGGCGAACTGGATTGGATGAGGGATTCAGCAAGGGTTTTGCGAACCGTGCCACCGACAACGTGGCGACACTCACAGGTCATCCGGCACGATCTATCGAACAGTTTGCCCGCGACTTCGCCCAGGTGTTTGGCGGCGGCTAAGTGTGATCAATCCTGTGTTGGGCGCTCGTGTCTTTCACCACAGCGTGGGCAACACGCACACAGGTAATGGTCCAATGCGGATGGTTCTGTTACCGGCAACTTCGAAAAGGAGATGAAAAATGACGACGAACCAATACAAAGTTTTAGCCACAGGAGAGGGCTTGAAACTCCAATCAGGCCCTGGCCGGGATCTCATTTTCAAGGTCACCGGCGAGGATACTGGCGGGGCGTTCGATTATTTTGTAGTCGAGGTCGCGCCGAAAGGCGGCCCGCCTCTGCACGTTCACTACAAGCAGGAGGAAACGATCCATGTTCTGAAAGGCCGGTACAAAATCAAGATTGGCGACGAGATTTTCTACTGCCAGGAAGGCGGCTTTGCCTATCTTCCCTCGAAAGTCCCCCACGCCTTCCTCAACCTGACGAATGAGCCGGGCGAGATCATTGTGGTCTATACCCCGGGTGGCGGACACAAGTTTTATGAAGAGTTTGGGCCGGTCTCGCGAAATGGCCCGCCAGACCCAAAGGTGATCGGAGCGCTCTTTGCGAAATATGACATGTCTCTACTTGGGCCGCCGTTAAGCCCTGATTGAGATTGAGGCCACCCTCAGTATAGACGACGCGCCGACTCAATCGAGTCGGCGCGTTTGTTTATGCCCGGTTCCCTCATCCCTGTTCAACCTTATCCTCTTTGTCTAATCGTGAATAATATCACAAATGGTGACACTCTTCACATGTACATTACTTACTTTGTCACTGCCTTCCCCTGTCTAACCGGAGTATCTTCTGAGCAGTCAAGCTTATGCGGCTATGCGTATAAGCGGCTCAGAGGATATGCCGATGAATAAGACCCTCGAAACTGAAGTCAATCAACTCCACGCCGAGATTTGCGCCGGGCTGGCCGACCCCAAGCGAATTCTCATCCTCTACGAATTGGCCGCCGGGCCGCGCCACGTGACCGACCTGGCCGAGAGCCTGAACCTGAGTCAGCCGCTAGTCTCGCGGCATCTCAAAACTCTGCGGGAGCGCGGCATGGTCATCGCCACCCGCATCGGTCCCACTGTCGAATACCGCATTGCCGATATGCGTCTCATCCAGGCGCTCGATTTACTGCGGGCTGTTCTGCACGACGGGCTGACCCACCGGGCCAGCCTGGTTGAGAAAGCTTACGAAGCAACGTAGACCCTAAGGGTTTTTAAAGAAACCCTTAGGGTCTGAGCGAGGAGAAGTATGTCGTCTCGAACCTTCCGTCTCTTTATCCCTCTCATCGGCGCCATCTTCATCAGCTTTGCCATCTGGCTGTTCTGGGTGGATCAGGCCAACGCCCAGTGCGGCTCGCAGGCCTCGTCGTGCAAGAATTGCCACGAGGTGCAGGGGCAACTGTCGGTGAACAATGATGGCACGGGCTGGCACCAGTCGCACGCCTTCGGCGACTTTTGCGCCAACTGCCACGCCGGCAACGTGCAGGCCACCGAAGCCGACGCCGCCCACACCGGCATGGTCGCCCCTCTCTCGGATTTGAACGCCAACTGCGCCGCCTGCCACCCCAGCGATCTGGCCGATCGCGGGCAAGTATACGCCAGCATTCTCGGCGTGACGCTGGACGCCGGCGGCACGAACCCGCCTGCCGCTTCCGGCGGCGACTCATCTGCCCCCGCCGCCGACTCCGGTCAACCGTCAGCAAATCCCCCGGCTTCGCCCATCGTCGTCAACGACGCCGAAGTGATTGATTACGCGCAACGCTACGAGCAAACGGCGAACGGCGCTTTGAATGTGAACTGGGGCAACGTGATTGTGGGCGCGATGATCGTGTTAGTGCTGGCTAGCGGCGGATCGTTTGTGTACTTCAATGAACGGAAACTGCGCGGCGGGGTGGCCGTCACCAAGCCTAAAGCCGCCACTGACATGGCGGCCTCCACCAACCCCGCCGATTATCTGCCGGAAGTCGTTGCCCTTCTGCCGCAAATCGCCAAATTAAATCCGGTCGGCATCCACGCTCTCAAACGACTGTTGGAGGCCACCGATCCGGACGACGCATCCGAGTTATTGCACAGCCTCTCTCGCCTCGACCCGGAGTTGGTGCATCGCATCCGCAACTTGGATCGCGACTCGCGGGCGTTGTTGATGGGGCTGGCCAGAGATTGAGACGTAGGGCGTATTGCGTAGTGCGTAAACGGAATACGGAATACGAAATACGGATCTGGAGAATTCTATGAACAAACTCGTTGAATATTTCCGCAAAGAAGAGTGGTCGCCCTACGTGGCGGGCGCACTGCTCGGCGTGGTCGGGGTGCTGACCGTGGCTTTGAGCAACAGCTTGCTGGGCGCGTCCGGGGCGTTTGAGAACATCGCCGGAATGATCGGCAAGGCGGTTGCCCCTGATCTCTTCAACAACATGTACTTCAACTTCGTCATGCCGCCCGGCATCACCTGGGGCGTGATCCTGCTCGTCGGCGTGTTCTTCGGCGGGATGCTTGGCGCTTGGTCGAGCGGCACGCTCAAGTGGGGCAAGAAGGACAGCACCAATTCCGACGCGCAATGGAAGCGCATCTTCGGGCCGCAAACGTGGAAGCGCTGGGCGCTGGCCTTCGTCGGCGCAATCATTTTGGAATACGGCGCGGGCATTGCCGGCGGTTGCACCAGCGGCCTGGCGATTTCCGGCGGCATGTTGCTGGCGCCTGCCGCCTACATCTTCATCGCCGGGATGTTCGCCTCCGGCATCATCACGGCGCTGATTGTTTATCGAGGGAGATATTGATCCGCAGATTTCGCAGATTTCCGCAGATAAAAACAATCTGTGTCAATCTGTGTAAATCTGCGGATGAATAAGGAGCTGTTATGACCAACTACATTCTCGCTTTAGTGCTCGGCGCCTTTTTCGGCCTCTCGCTCAACAAGGCCGGGCTGACCAAGTACACCAAGATCGTGAACGTCTTTCGTTTCACCGACCTGGCCGTGCTCAAGTTCATGATGACGGCCCTGGTCGTCTCCATGATCGGCTTGTACGTTTTGCGCGGCGTCGGACTGATCACCTTCCCCAGTGTGCCAGCGACGTACATCGTGGGCAACGTGGTCGGCGGGCTGATCTTCGGCGTGGGCATGGCCCTCACCGGATACTGACCAGGCACTTGCGCCGCCGGTGGCGGCGAAGGCAAACTCGACTACATCGTTCCCGGTTTTCTCGGCTTCCTGACAGGCGCAGTGATCTACGGCCTGACCTATCAACAAGTGTTTCCGCAAATCTCGGCCCTCGCTAAACTTGGCAATGTGGTGATGCCCGACCTATGGAATTTGAACCCGTATCTGTTCATCGTCCTGTTCGCGCTCATCACCGTGCTCCTGTTCTATCTCATTGATCGCGCCGGGCTGTTCCGCAAGGACAAACTCGCCAAGTAACTCATGATCACCACGAAGTCACAAAGGCGCGAAGTTACACAAAGTTTTCTTCGTGATCCTTTGGGCCTTAGCGTCTTCGTGGTGAGAAATTGATTATGACTAATATCTCTCGCCGTAACTTTCTAAAAATCTCCGGGGCCGCCGCCGGGGCGGTGATGTTGGGCCACTTCCTGCCCCCGCCCGTGGCCGAGGCCGCCCGCCTGGCCGGGCAAATTGACGCCGACGGCGACGGCTATATCCCGACCCTGTGCGAGATGTGCGTGTGGCGGTGCGGCGTGCGGGCCAAAATTGCCAAAGGCAAAGTTGTCAAACTCGAAGGCAACCCGGATCAGCCGCACTCACAGGGCCGCCTTTGCGCGCGCGGCCAGTCGGGCCTGATGACGACCTACGACCCTGACCGCGTGTTGTATCCGCTGGTGCGCGTCGGCCAACGCGGCGAGGGCAAGTTCCGCCGCGCCTCGTGGGACGAGGCGCTCGACATCGTCGCCACGAAGATGCAGGAGATCAAAGACAAGTACGGCCCGGAGGCGATGATCTTCTCGTCCACCCACAACCTCTCGCAAGTCGGCTTTGAGAATCTGCTCAACGGCTTCGGCTCACCCAACTATGGCACTCAACGCAGTCTGTGCTTCAACGCCATGATCGTCGCCAACCTGATGACGTATGGCATGGAAGAACCGGCGCGAGATTACAGCCAGCTCAAGTATCTGATCCTCACCGGGCGTAACTTAACAGAGGCGATTTCCACTTCCGAGACCGCCGCCTTCGTGGACGCCGTCGCGCGCGGGGTGAAGGTGATCTACATTGACCCGCGATACACAAAAACGGCGGCCAAATCTACTGAATGGCTTCCGATCAAACCGGGAACCGATCTCGCCTTTCATCTTGCCCTGCTCAACGTCATCATCGGCGAGAAACTCTACAACGAAAAGTTTGTCGAAGAGCACACAGTCGGTTTCGACGAGTTGGCCGCCGAAGTGGCGCAGTACACGCCGGAGTGGGCGGCGGCCCTCACCGAGATTCCGGCGGACATGATCCGCTGCATCGCCCGCGAGTTCAGCGAAGCCGCGCCTTACGCGCTGGCTCACAACGGTTGGCGCACGTCCAACTTCGTCAACTCTTTTCAAACGCAGCGCGCGATTACGATTTTGAACGCCATCACCGGCAACTGGGGCGTGACGTTGTTGCCTGCCGCCGGCGAAGGCGGGGGCGGGTTGGGCAAGCCGCCTCAGCCGCCCTATCCTCGAATCTCGGCCCTGCGCCTCGACGGCGTCCCCTGGAAATATCCGTTTGTGCCGCTCAAGCTGGGTGTCTTTCAACAGTTGCGCGACTCGATCCTCGAAGGCAAACCGTATCAGGCGCGTGGCTGGTTCATCTCGCGGCAGAACCCGGTGCAGTCCTTGCCCGATCGCAATCGCACCCTCGAAGCGTTGGGCAAGATGGACTTCATCGTCACCGTTGACGTGATCCTCAACGACACTTCGTGGTTCGCCGACGTGGTTCTGCCCGAAGCTTCGTACCTCGAACGCTACGATCCGCTTCTGCCGGTTGGCAATCGCATCTTCCTGCGCCAGCCCGTCGTCGAGCCGCAGGGCGAAGCTAAATCGGCGCTGTGGATCTTCAAGCAACTTGGCGAGCGGCTCGGCTTGAGCGACTTCTTCCAATACGAGGACGAAGAAGACTACCTCCGCCAGCAACTTATGCCGCTGGGCGTGACGTTGGAAGAGATCAAGACTCACGGCTTCATCGAACTGCCGAAGAAAGAAGGCGGCCTGGAATACAAGTGGAATACGCCGAGTGGCAAGATCGAGCTGAAGTCTTCGACGCTGGAAGGGGCCGGGTACACCGCCATTCCTAAGTGGGAAGCGCCGCCGGCCGCGCCCGATGGCCAGTTCCACCTGCTCACCGGCAAAGTCGGCCAGCACACCCAGATGAGCACCCAGAACAATCAATATCTGCACAAGTATCAGGACGAGCCGCGCTTGTGGATGAACGCCCAATCTGCCGAGAAGTTGGGTTTGAAGGATTGGGACCTGGTGGAAGTGACGAGCGAGGTAGGAAGTGTGAAATTGGCTTTGCAGGTCACTCAGGCCATCCGCCCCGACTCGGTTTATATGACTCCCGGCTTCGGCAAACTCTCCAAAGGGTTGACGACGGCTTACGGCGTCGGGGCCAGCGACTCGGTTTTGCACGTCACCTACACCGACCCCGTCAGCGGCGGCCAGGCCCTTAGCCAGACGTGTGTGACGGTGAAAAAGGCTTAGAGATGACAAATGACAAATGACGAATGGCAAATGACAAATGACGAATGACGAATGCTTTCGTCCTCCGTCCTTCGTCAAACGACAAACGACTATGGCTCAGAAAAAGTGTTACGGTTTTGTGATTGACGTCTCCCGCTGTATTGATTGCCGGGCTTGCCTGGTGGCATGCAGTGCCGAGAACAAGGTGGGCATGAAGTACACCCGAATCTGGGTGCGCGATTTAGGCGTGAAGGGCGAGTACCCGAACCTGGAGCGGACGTTTGTGCCCTACAACTGTATGCACTGCGAGAACCCGCCCTGCACCCAGGTGTGCGTGAGCGGCGCAACGTACAAAGATAAAGAGACGGGGTTGGTGCTGGTGGATCAGGAAGCTTGCATTGGCTGTGGATTCTGTGTGGACGCCTGCCCTTACAACGCCCGCTACCTCGATCGCGAGCGCGGCGTGGTGGACAAGTGCACCGGCTGTATCCAGCGTTTGCAGGTGGGCCAGCAACCGGCCTGCGTGACCACGTGCGTGGGCAAGGCCCGCCTGTTCGGCGATTTCAACGACCCGGCCTCTGAAGTCTCGGTTGCCCTGAAGAATGCCAGGGCGATCCAGCGGCTGGACTACGAATTGGCCGACGGCACGCACACCGAGCCGAACATCTACTTCATCAACGGCGACGTGATGGATCCGCAGGTACAGCCGCACGAACCCACCTATTCACTTGCCGAAACGTCATGGAAGAGCCTGCTCATCCCGGCGGTGCTGGCCGGCATCGGCGCCTCGTTCCTGGGCCAGGCCACCTTCTTCACCAAGCAGTTGGTGGAGGGTGAGAAAGAGTTTGAAGAGTAATGTGTATTGCGTATTTCGTATTGCGTAAGGACAGCACGGAATACGCAATACGAAATACGGTACGGAGTATTATCAATGTCAGCCAAGTCAATCCCTCTCGCCGAGCGCAAACGCCTGCGAACGAAAATGATCAAGAAGCACCAACTGGCGAACATTCTCACCCACTGGTTCAACGTGGGCATGTGGCTGATGCTCCTGCCGACCGGCATTGCCATCATCTCCTCGCCGCGCCTGGGCCTCAGCCCGGATTGGGTGCAGGAGCTTTTCCGCAACGTCTTCGGCGGCACGGCCAATCTCATCCGCTTCCATTACACCGTCGGCCTCATCTGGGCTGTCGTCCTGGCATTCAACATCCTCGTCGGCTTCCGGAAGTATTTTGTCCCTTTCAGCAAAGAACGGCTGTTGTTGAGCAAGGATGATATTGAGTGGCTAATGGTCAAGCCGCCTCAAATGCTGGGCTTTATGAAAGACAAACCTCTGCCGCCGCAGGACGCTTACAATGCTGGGCAGAAGCTGTACATGTACGTCGTCATTCTCGGCACGCTGGGCATCATCGCCAGCGGCCTAGTGATGACCTTCCACACCGTCTTCCCGCCATTCCTCAAACAGTGGGCGCAACCGGTGCACTGGGTCTCGGTCTTCTCCATCGTCGCCGGGTTGATCATTCACGTTTACATGGGCGCCGTCTTTCCCGAAGAGAAAGAAGCATTCTTCTCGATGTTCAGCGGCAAGGTGTCGGCGTGGTACGCGCGAGCGCATCACGAGAAATGGTATTGGGAAAAGGTGAAGGAAGAGTTGGAGTGGGAAGACAAGGTGACGGCTGAGGTGGAGTCGGCGGCCAAACCGGCGGAGGTGGCTCAGGCCGGGGATTAGCGTGTTGGAACCAGCGCTCGTTCGCTGTGTCCTCTCTCTTGGGTGCGCTGGCAACGTTCGACGAGGCTCAACAGATCGCTGAGACTAAACTGTATCAAGTAAAAATCCCCGGCCACGATGGCCGGGGATTTTGGTTCTCGCAGACTACATCAAAGCCGCCAGGCGTTCTCGTCGTATTTAGGCAATTCGCAACGCAGTTCGCCATCCTTGCGGTAGCCCAGCGCGTAGCCGGCCTGCATGAGTTGGTGAATCTCGCTCGTGCCTTCGTAGATGATCGCCCCGCGTGAGTTGCGAAGGTAACGCTCCACGTCGTACTCGTCGCTATACCCGTAAGCTCCATGCACCTGAATGGCTTCGTGGGCCGCTTCAAATGATTGATCGGTGGCGAACCACTTGAGCAGGGAAGTCTCTTGGGTGTTGCGAAGGCCCATGTTCTTCATCCAACCCACTTTCAAGTATATCAACCGGCCAAATTCGTAGTCGCGCACCATCCGGGCGATCTTTTGCTGAATGAGTTGGTGTTTGCCAATTTCCCTGCCGAAGGTCTTGCGCTCGTTGGCATACTTGACGCTCGCTTCCAGCGAGGCCCGGATGAGGCCGACCGCGCCGGAACCGACGGTGTAACGGCCATTGTCGAGACACGACATGGCGATTTTGAATCCCTCGCCCTCCTCGCCCAGCCGGTTGGCGACCGGCACGCGCACGTCCTGGCAATTCACCCAGCCGGTGGAGCCGGCTCGCACCCCCAGCTTGCCGTGAATGTCGCCCCGCGTGATTCCCGGCCGGTCGGTTTCGATGATGAACGCCGAAAGTTGATCGTGCGGGTCGGGCCGTTCCGGATTCGTCCGCGCCACCCAGAGGATATGATGGGCTTTGGAGGCGAGTGAAATCCACATCTTCTCGCCGTTGATAACGTAGTCGTCGCCGTCGCGTTTGGCCGTCGAGGCCATGTTGACCACGTCACTGCCCACCCCCGGCTCGGTGAGGCCGAACATGGCGTACTTCTTCCCTTCAGCCTGTGGCTTCAGGAATTTCATCTTTTGCTCTTCAGTGCCCCACTGCAACAGGGCCAGGCTATTCAACCCCATATGCACCGACATGATGACGCGCAGGTGGGTGTCCATCGCTTCAAGCTCTTCACACACCAGGCCGAGCGTAATATAGTCGAAGCCCTGGCCGCCGTATTTGACCGGGAGGCAGATGCCCAGGATGCCCAAGTCGGCCAGGCGCGGCAGGATGCTGGGGTGCAGTGTTTGTTGGCGGTCGGCGTCTTTGATGATGGGTTTGACTTCCTTCTGGCAAAACTCCCGCACCATCTTTTGTACCATCAAATGTTCTTCAGAAAGCGTAAAATCCATTATGAGTTCCTTTCCTCATTGTGTATCCGAAAGACCCTTAGGGTTTCCGAAACCCTAAGGGTCTTTCGGATAGGCTCTAAGTTGACACAGGGCTTTGTTGTTCGTGAAGCGCAAGAGCGGCTTCGATTACCGATCCCGGCACTCTTATTTCTTTGGACAGGCAGAGCCAATTGTACCTCCCCTGTCGCGCAAGCCATCGTCGCTCTGTTGAAGGCCACGAAGCGCAGTGCATCTTTGGCGTTCCTGGCGACGCTCCCCTCATTTTACGACGCTTTGCGCGAACTCGTCACCTATTGGCAACCCCCTCAAACACGCCGAGCGCGCGAATGAAGTCATCGCCAACGCCGTGATACTGTTCGCGGGTTGTAAAATAGATTCGGTGCTATTGCATCACAACTTCAAGAGGAGCTTGTAATGAAGAAATTCAATCCCCTGCCGGCTTTGCTGGTATTGGCCGTAATCATTTTTGCCGCCTGCGCCAGTCCTACCGCCACAACAGAAGCCCCTGTTGCTACTGAGGCGCCAGTGGCTACGGAACTCCCAGCGGCCACTGCCGCTCCCGCCGCCGAGGCTCCGGCAGCCACGGAACTCCCGGCCCCGACCGAGATCGCTGTTGCCATCGCCAATGACCCGGCGACGCTTGACCCGCAGGTGACCGAGGATGACAACGAGCGCGCCGTCAACGACAGCGTCTACGAAACCCTGCTCGCTCGCGACGAGAACATGAACATCGTCCCGAACCTGGCAACGGATTACAAGCAGATTAACGATACGACCTGGCAGTTCAAGTTGCGTGAAGGCGTCACTTTCCACAACGGCGAGCCGTTCAATGCCGACGCCGTCGTCTTCAGCGTCAACCGCATTATTGACCCTGAACTCAAATCGGATCAGGTTTCGTTCTTTGGGACTATCGTCCGCGCTGAGAAAGTGGACGGCCTCACCATCAACATCCTTACCTCCAGCCCCGACCCGATCCTGCCAGCCCGCCTGTGCTGGCTGAAGATCGTCGAACCCAGGCACGCCCAGAGCGATCCTGAAGTCTTCGCCGCCACACCCATCGGCACCGGCCCCTACAAGTTTGTGAAGTGGGATCGCGGCGTGGAAATCGTCATCGAAGCCAACGCCGATTACTGGGGCGGCAAGCCGCCGATTGACGTGGTGCATCTGCGCCCGATTCTGGAAGAGTCCACCCGCCTGGCCGCCCTTCAGGCCGGCGAGGTTGACCTGGTCTTCGGCCTCTTGCCGGAGCAAATCGCTCAAGCGCCGGTAGTCCTGCACACGCCCGGCCTGGAGTTCCCGATGATCCTGCTTTCCAACCGGGACGGCTCGCCCATCGCCGACGCGCGCCTGCGCCAGGCCATGAACTACGCAGTGGACAAGGATGCAATCGCCGACTCGCTTTACGGCGGTTTCGCCGTTCCGGCAGACGGCCAAATCCTCACCCCCGGCCACTTTGGCTACAATCCAAATGTCAAGGCTTATCCCTACGATCCCGGCAAAGCCCGACAACTGATTCAGGAAGCCGGTTACGACGGCAGAGAGATTCTTCTGGAAAGCGAAGTAGGCCGCTGGCTCAAGGACAAGGAACTGGTCGAAGTTATCGCCAGGCAACTGGCTGATGCCGGCTTCAATGTCGGAATCAACATTCGTGAGCTTTCCGACTACCTCGATGTTTTGTTCGACAAGGAGAACCGCGCCCCGATGATCTTTGTCTCACACGATAACTCGCTATTGGACGCCGACCGGACTCTGACTGCGTACTTCACCTGCGACGGCGCCGGGCCGTCCTACTGCAACGAGGAAGTCTCGGCGATGATCGTGGCGGCCCGCACCGAGCTTGACCCGGTCAAGCGCGAAGAGATGTATCACCAGATCGTCCAGAGGGCGCATGACGAAGCGGCAGTTCTGTACCTGCTCAACGCCGAGAATATCTACGGGCTGAGCAACCGCCTGATTTGGACTCCGCGGCGTGACGCCCGATTGTTGTATGCGACCATGAACCTGAAGTAGTTGTACAATGCGGGCGGCGGCGACAGCGCGTTCGTTTTTGATGGGCACGGCACAGTGGGCCTTGCATTCCGACGATCCGTTTTGGAACGGTTCTATTTCCTGAGGAGACGATATGAAAGCTTTATTGGAGAAACTTCAACTCAAAGAGGTGAACGCGGGCGCGTGCGTCGGGGCCGATGACTGGCTGACCGACTCGAACGGCAAAGAGCTTGTCTCGCTCAACCCGGCCACCGGCGAGCCGATTGCGAAAGTGATCCAGGCGACGGCGGCCAGTTACGACGCCGTTGCCCGCCGGGCAACCGACTCGTTCAAGTCGTGGCGCATGGTTCCGGCCCCCAAGCGCGGCGACCTGGTGCGCGACCTGGGCAACGCTCTGCGTGAATACAAGGAGCCGCTCGGCGAACTGGTGACTCTGGAGATGGGCAAGATAAAACCCGAAGGCCTGGGTGAAGTGCAGGAGATGATTGACATTTGCGATTTCGCAGTGGGCCAGTCGCGCATGTTATACGGCCTGACGACGCACTCCGAGCGCCCCGGCCACCGTATGTACGAGCAGTGGCACCCGCTGGGCGTGATCGGCATTATCACCGCCTTCAACTTTCCCACCGCCGTGTGGTCGTGGAACGCGGCCATCGCCGCCGTCTGCGGTGACACCATGATCTGGAAACCTTCGCCTCTCACACCGCTGTGCGCCGTCGCCGTGCAACACATTGCCAACCGGGTGATGGCCGACCACGGCGTGGCTGGCATCTTTAATTTGGTGATTGGCGGCAACGAGGAGATTGGCGAACGGATGATCAACGATGCTCACCTGCCCCTCATCTCGTTCACCGGCTCGATCCGCACGGGCCGCCACGTGGCCGAAGCGGTGGCCCGGCGGCTGGGCCGGACCATTCTCGAACTGGGCGGCAACAACGGCATCATCGTCGCCGAAGACGCCGATCTCAAGCTCGCCACTCGCGCCATTGTGTTCGGGGCGGTAGGCACCGCCGGCCAGCGTTGCACCAGCACCCGCCGCCTCATCATGCACAAGAGCGTTGCCGGGGAACTCACCGACCGCCTGGTGAAGGCTTACAAGCAAGTGCCGATTGGAGACCCGATGGACGAAGAGGTGTTGATGGGGCCGTTGGCAACTGAGAGCGCCGTGAACAACATGTTTGCCGCGCTGGAGCGGGCCAAAGAGCAGGGCGGCGAGATTCTCGCCGGCGGCAAACGACTGCCGGACAAAGGGCCGGGGTTTGTCGAGCCGACTCTGGTGAAGATGCCGAAGCAAATGCCAATTGTGTGTGACGAGACATTTGCGCCGATCCTTTATCTGATGGAATACGACTCGCTCGACGAAGCGATTGCCATGCACAACGACGTGCCGCAGGGCTTGTCGTCGGCTATGTTCACCACCAACCTCCTTTCAGCCGAGACCTTCCTTTCGGTCTCCGGTTCCGATTGCGGCCTGGCGAACGTCAACATCGGCACGAGTGGGGCCGAGATCGGGCTGGGCTTCGGCGGCGAGAAGGAGACGGGCGGCGGGCGCGAGTCCGGCTCGGATGCCTGGAAGGCTTACATGCGCCGCCAGTCGAACGTTGTCAACTGGTCGAAGGAATTGCCGCTGGCGCAGGGCATCAAGTTTGGCGATTGAAAATAGATTTGGGACTCACTCGGATTTTGGAACCGGTAAAACGGTTGCGTGTCCTTCAGGCGCGCTGGCGATGGCTTCCTGTTCCAGCTTCAAACCACATTGTAAAAGGTGGGCGATGAGGGGGCGCATGTCGGCCAGGGCGGGGCGGCGGGTGAGGCGGGTGAGGTTGGCAACGTCGGCGGAGGAGAGGGGCCGCGCCCAGCGCGAGTGAGAGTCGAGCGTCTCAATATCCATCCGATAAGGTTGAGCGTCCCGGTTCACTTGTTCGCGCAGCTGGGCCAGGATGTTGAGGCCGCCGTAGTCAATGTCGGCCCAAACGAACAGCGCCGTTTCTTCGGGCAGGCAACGGAGCAGGTGGCGGCAGGCGGGCGAGGGGTTGCCCCACAGACAAATGGCCGATAGTGGATCGCGGTTTCCCCGGATGAGTTCGTAGAAAGAAGTCGGGTTCTCGACGCAGATGACGTTCGGGGTCGAAACAGAGGCGCGTTTTAGACGCGCCGCCTGCGCCGCCGGGATGCCGACCGACGGCTGAAACTCGCCGAGCAAGAGCGCCTGGCCGTCTTCGTCCACCAATTGCCACGGGCCGTGCAGGTAAAGATGGCCGGGGTTGGCGACCAGATTCAATTCCTGCAAAATTTCCGCGTTCGACAATTCCCGCCACTCGGCCTGGTGGCGCCGGGCCAGAGTCGTCACTGCGCCCATCAATTCGTCAAATCGTTTGCTGTCGTTGAAAAGGCGGACGCTGAAGACGCGGTAGGGCGTTTCCTCGCGCACCTCGTCGAGCGCGGCCAGGGCGGTGAGCAGGTCGCGATTGAAATCGTCGTCGGCGAGGCTGAACGGTGCCGGCGATTTTTCTTCGCGCAGTTGGCCAATGGCGGCGTCAATGGCCTGCCGCCGCCAGTCGGAGAATCGGAATCGGTCGCCCAACAGAATCTCGCCCAGGCGGGCGCGGCGGGTTGCCAGCGGCGTGCGCTTGAGGAGGTTGAAAACAGAGTCGGCTTGTTCGGGGATCAGGGTGACGGCGGCCAGCAGGTGGCCGGTCTCGCCGGGTTGCCAGGCCAATCGAACAATGCCCGCCTCTTCAAGACGGGTAAGTTGTTCGTTGGCAATCTGGCGCGGGGCGGGATCGGCCTGGCTGTGGTAAGCGAGGTGAGGCAGAGCGTTTAAGTTGCAGCGGATGGCCCGCCTCACTCCTCCGGCCCCCCTCTCCTGTCGCTCCTTCGACTTTGCTTCGCGTCGCTCACGCAAAGCGTGCGCGACCGGAGAGAGGGGTGGGCGGCGCTCGAAAGCGTCGAGCAAATCATTCAGGATGGCGGCAACGTCGGCGGAGGGAGTGAAATTCATCCCCCTTCCAACTCCTTCATCATCTCCGCCTTGTCAATTTCAATCACAAACGAATGCCCGTTTTTGCGGACGACGGTGCGAACCGAGTCGACGTGGGCCAGGAGCGCGCCTGATTTGTCGGGCGGAGTCGCCAGGAGCACCTGCAGACCCGTATCGCGCATGAATTGCAGGGCGCTGGCTGTGCGGGCCGTGTCCATCTTCGAGAATGCTTCGTCGAAGAGCGCCAGACGGATTGTGTCCGAAGGGCGAGGCTGGTTGAGGCGGTAGGCCTGGGCGAACGAGGCGGCCATGGCCACGTAGAACGGCGTCGTCGTCTCACCGCCCGACTTCTTGGCGTTGATCTGGCTCAACAGGGCGCGGTCACTGTTGGGGTAGTGAATGCGGATGTCGTATTCAAGGTAGTTGCGATAGTCCTGAAGCTCGCGCAGATCGCTGGCCGTCTCGTCGTCGGTGCGCGTCAGCCGCTCAAACAGCAAATCCCAGCCCTGCTGGTGCTTCTGCCGGAAGTCGGACTCGAACAGCGAGTCGCCCAACACCTGCTGGCTGTCCACGATCATGTCGTGGACTTGTTTGAGGGCGGGCGAGGCGCGGGTGATAAACTCGAACCGCTCGCCGCCGAAACGCAAATCCTTCAAAGTTGCGTTCAGGTAATCCAACTGCTGGCGGGCGTCGTCAATCTGCTCGCGCAGGCGGTGAATAAAGTTCTCCACCAACTCCTGCTCGGCCAGGGCGCGCTGGCTGGCAATGCGCGCCTCGTACTGCGGCAGTTCCGACTTCTCGAACTTCTCGCGCTCGGCGGTGTAACGCGCCGCGTCTTCGTCGGTGTCGTAGCCGAAATCGTACTTGAGGCTGTAAGCCTGCTTGGCTTCGCGCAACCGGTCGCGGCTCCGGGCCTCGGCGGTTTGATAGTCGCCCTCGTAGCGGGTGGCGTTGGCCAGCACCGTCTCCAGCGGCTGGCGCTCGCGGCGGCGGCTGTACTCTTTTTCGATCTCCTCGATCGTTTCTGGATCGGCCGCCTCGGATTCGAGGAACTGTTTTGCGCTTTGACTCGCCGCCTCCACCGAACTTTCCAACCGGGGAACCGTCTCTGTTTCCAGCGCCCTTGATCTGGCCTCAAGCCCGCCGGCGTGCTGGTCCAGCTCCCGGGCTTGATTCTGCAATCCGTCCAGTTCGTGCTGGCAACGATCCGCCTCAGCCTTCAACGCCTCCACCGAAGCCCGATCCAAACGTCCCAGTTCTTGGCGCAGTGTTCGCGCCTGACGGGTGATCTCAGGCAGGCGAGCCAAAAGCGGCAAGCCGTGTTCGAGTTCGAGCAGGGGCCGGGCCTTGTCGCGAGTGAGAGCGAGTCTTTCCTTCAAGGCCGCCGCCTGCCCGGCCAGGCCGGCCATCTCGCCGCCGATCTCTTTCAACCGCGCCTCGCGTTGCTCGATCTGGCGTGGCAGGGCGCGCTCGCCGATGAACCAGCGGTGATAGATGCGCGGGTTGAGGTGGCTGGTCGTAAAGTTGCGGCGCACGAAACACTCGCGAGTCACGGCGGCGCGGTGCTCGCGCAAATCTTCCAGCGAGTCGCACTTCACGTAGCCGCCCAGGACGAGGTCAACAAAGGCGCGGGCGGCCGGGTGGCCGGTGTGAACTTCGGCGGCCAGCGAATTGGAGCGGACACGTTGGGGCAGTTCATGAACTGCCCTTACGATGCGGGCCGAGTCGAGCAGGCCCACGCCGTGCAGGTTGTCTTGGTGCCGCCGCTCGCGATAGAGGCGCATAGCCTCGTCGTAGCGGCTTGGCGGAACCAGCAGGGTAAAGCGGTTGTGGCCGAGCACGCCCTCCACCGCGTCCTGCCACGTTTCATCCGGCACTTGCAATGCGGTGCAAAGGAAGAGCACCTCGTCGGCCCCCAGCCCAAGCTCGGCGCGGAGCAGGCGGCGCAGGCGGGCGGCTTCGGGCGCTTCGGTCTCGTAACTCGTCTCGCGGTCGCCCGTCTTCAGTTGCCGAATCTCTTTCTCAAGCTGTTCCCCTTCTTCACGCAGGGCGCGCACCTGCTCCTTGAGAATGGCTTCCCGGCTGGCATACTCCTGGCCCAGAGCTTCAATGGAGGATTGGACGCTTCGCGTGGAAATTTGGGACTGAGGGTCGGCAATGAATTCGTCGAGGGCGGGCGGGACGGGGAGACCGTCGGCGAGGAGGAGTTTCCGCAACTTTTTGGCGTCGTCCACCTCGCGGGCGAGAGAGGCGGTGAGGCGCGATTCGCTCTCACGCAACTGCTTGAGTTCGGCGTCGAGGGTAACAATCTTCTCTCGCAAGTCGCGTTCGCGAATGGCGGTCGTGTCGGTCTGCAACGCCACTTGCGCCTCCACCGAAGCCGTTTGGGCGCGTTTGATCTGCTCGGCCAGGTCATCGCGCCCGAGGCGGGCGCGGCTGAGTTCCAGGCGGGCTTCGTCGAGTTCGAGCCGCCGCATTTTGAGATCGGCCAGGTGGGCGTCGGCCTGGGCGCGGCGCTGAACGTAGCCGTTGGTGACGCGGCGGCGGCGGTTGGCAAGCCGCTCCTGATCAAATTCGCCGATCTGATTGAGAACGGCAATGCGCTCGCGGATGTCGGCGGCCAGACCTTCGAAGTGGCGGAGCGTTTCGAGTTGCGCCTGCAGAGTCTTCACATCCACCAGATTCTCATCCAGCAAATACTCCGTCACAAACCGGCGGATGTCGGTGAGCGGGGTGAAGGCCAGGCCTTTGACGATGCGCGACGGGAAGGTTTCGCGAAGCTGGCCGAGGCGGTTGAGCAGGTGAAAGCGGTAATCTTCGACGCGGGCAAAGACTTCGGCCTTGGCCCGGCGCGGCAGGGCAAAGTGCTCGAGGTGACGTTTGAAAGCGCGAGTGTCGAAGAGCAGGCCGGGCGCTTTGAAGAACCAATCGTCGTTCAACTGCGCGTTGTGAACAATGAAGTACAGCACGTCGGGAGCGCGTCCGTCTTCGTAAGCGTCAATGACGGCCCCGTGAACGAAGAAGGTGTCGTCCGGGTTGCGGAATTCGAGGGCGACCACGCCCGTCGTGTCGCCGCGCAAGTAACGCTGGCCCTCGGTGCCAAGTTCACCGCGCACGTAAGCGGCCAGCGAGCGCTTGCCGCCGGCCAGCGCCGCCTGGTTGAATTTCACATCGCGCTGGCCGCCCACCAGGGCAAACTGCACTGCATCCAGAATCGTGGACTTGCCTACGCCGTTGACGCCGATGAGATAGGTCGTGCCGTTGCAGGTAACGGTTGTGTTTTCAAACAGATGCCAGTTGACGAGGCGGATGCGGGTTAGAGTCTTCATGGTCGGTTAGTCTGGTGGTCGAGTGGTCGTGTAGTTCGGTGGTCAAGCCGGCGGTCGTAAAATGCCCTTTGACCACCCGACTGCTTGACTACTCGACTACTCAACTTCCTCCTCTTCCTTTTCCACCTTTTGGTACTTCTTCACCCAGGCTTCCATCTCACCCGCCGTTTTCACCGGCAAGATCAATTTCACCGAGCCGCGCAAGCGCAGGCGAGTCTCTCCGTTGCGCACGTCAATCGTCTTGCCGTCGAGCGCCTCCACCAATCCCATCGTCCGCAACTTGCGCAGGATGGTTTCGTACTGGACGATGCCCAGATCGCGTTCCTTGCCGGTGATGGCCCGATATTCTTCGCGCACTTCACTCACGGTGACCACTGGATCGTTGGCCAGGCTGAGGCGTTCCATGTGTTCCTCGTACAGCTTGCGCAGAACGACGATCATCAATGTTTCGTCCAGCCGGTAGTGTGCGCGGCAATAACTGAACTCGGAGACGGCCTGAAAGATGCGGTGGTAGTCGTCGTGCAAAAGATTGAAGCCGGCCAGGTTGACGGCGCTTTCGACAACCGGGCGGTAGCGATGGACAAAATAATAATCGTCCTTGTCCTCTTCCACGTCCTGATACAGGAAAGTCTCTCCCAACAGGCGGTTGACCACCCGCGGCAGGTCGCGGCGGGCTTTGTCGGGGAGATCGGTGAGGCCGGGCAGGACGGTTGTTTCGAGGGCCATGGCGTTAAAGCTTGGAAAATTGGAAGGGAACGACACGATAGAGGCCGAGTTGGACGGGGTCGCCGTCAACCACTTCAATTCCGTAACTCACTTCGGGATGGTGGCCGTAGGCGATGATGGTGGTTAGCAAGTGCAGGTCGGCGGTGACTTCAGGCGGGAGTTCGGAGACGTGCAGGTGGCGGTGGCCGTTGAAGAATCCGAGAACGTAGCGGTTGACCTTGTCGGGCGTGAGGGCCTGGGTTACATCTTGCAGAGTGTCAGCGCGCAAGGTGGCCAATTCACCCGGAGTGAGGGCCGGAGAAACAAGGGCCACCGGGGTGAACGGCGCGCGGCGCTGAGGCGGGGTGTAGAAGCTGTGCAGGTCCGGCTCGCGCACCGGATGAAGTTGAGGATACGGCATCTCGTCCGGCAAAAAAAATTCGCCCTCGCTCTGCATCGCCGCCAGCCCGCGCCCCAGCGAAACCAGCCGCTCCTTGAAACTGCCGTCGGCGCTGATCAGTTGATAGCGAATCTGCCGGAGAGAAGTTCGCAAGTATTGCGCGTGGCGGCGGTCAATTTCTTCGAGCAGAGGGTCGAGGCTCTCCAGTTGATGGATGATGAACTGGATGGCGTGGCTGATCTCCTGCTCGGCCTGAGCGGGGGTGTAGCGTCCCTGGGCGGCCAACTCGGCGGCGGTGTTTTCGAGCCAGTCGCGGTTGCGCGCCCACGATCCCAGCTTGGCTACGATGTCACGCCGGTAGCGCGAAACATGGTCGGAAGTTTTGAGGGCGTGATAGGCCGGGCCAAGCGTTTGCGCGTAATCGTCGAACTGCAATCGCAGAAGCTCGGCCGGGTCGCGCCCGCGGGTGGCCCGTTCGATGTAGCGGCGGATGTTCTGGTTGAGTTCGTTGAGGCCGCGCACCACCTGCCGCACGTTTTCGTAAGCCTGAGTGAGGGCCAGCGCCGGCGAGAAGTCTTTGTTGCGCGAACCGGCCAGCAGTTGATGGGCGGTGTAAAGCTGGCCGCTGAACTCGCGCGGCTTCTGTTCCTGCACCACTCGCAAGGCTTCCAACAGGGTGAAGGCGTAGTCGGGCAGAGTGATGGTTTCGGTGTAGTCGGCGTGTTGTTCGCGCTCGACCCAGCCGGTGTCGGCCAGGCGACGAAGAAGGTAGGCCGCGTAATCGTGTTCGGTTTTCTGGCCGGTGAGGGAGGGGGAGTCCGTCTCGGAATCGGCGGCTTCCATCTCGGCGGCGATCTCCGCCTCGGCGCCCGCCGTTTTCAAATAATCCACGATCTCGGCAATGACCGTCTCGCGAGTCAGGCCGAAGCGGTTGAACTCGGCCAGCGAATACAGGCGGAGCAGGATGGCCATGTAATGGCGCTGCAGGGTGGTATAGCCCTGAGTGCTGAACAGGTTGAAGAGGTTGACGGGCAGAACGTCAAACGGGTTGGCGGCCATCGGCGTCCCAGAGAAGAATGTCTTCGATGCGGCAGTTGAGGGCGGCGCACAAGCGCCCCAGCGCATCGAGATCAATATAACGCGCTTCGCCGGAATCCAGCCGGTAGACAAAGTCTTTGGGGACATTGGCCTGGTGCGCCAACTTGCGGAGCGTGAGCCGCTCGCCGGTGGCGGCTTGCTGTTTGCCGAGAAGGATGGTGAGTCTGCCGGAAGTAGAGATTTTCATGTCGAACTTTTGTTCTATTTGTCGTAGTATACGGCATACTGGCAGACGTGTCAAGAAGAAAAACCGATTCTTTAAGATAAATGGCCTTTCGGACAGACAACTGGCGTTAGGGTGTTCAAGGCTTGAGCGCCACTGCAGGTGAAGCGAGACGCTTGGCGTCACGCCCGGTTCTGAGGGCTGGGGCGCAGCAAAGCGCCCCGCCTACCCGGCTGGGCGGGCTATCCAGGCGCAGTGGATTAACCCCGACGTGTTACGGCTCGTGGTTGCGAACCGGCGGCTTTGTCGTGTTCTTTCATATAGGCACGCAACAAAGCATTCATCTTGGTTTGGTAGCCGCTTCCCTGCTTCTTGAACCACTCAATCACATCGCTGTCGAGCCGCAAGGTAAGTTGCCGTTTCGTAATTGGCTGGAGACCACGCCGGACAACGCCCTTGGCAAACATTTCGGGCGTGACTTCAGGAATATCCGAAAAGTCAATATCGGAATCCGTCATGGCATCCAGTCGTTTCAGGTTAGTACCCGATTTCCTCGAAGTAGAGTTTTTCTTCATTGCTTCTCGATGTTGACGAGTCGTTTGGCTTCATCCCATTCAAATCTCATGTATCAGATTGTAACTACGGTGGGTAACTTCGTCAATTGTGAACTTGCTGACTTGCTGACCTTCAATTCTCCAATCCTCTAATCCTCTGCCCCACCCTCTAACTTCCCACCTCCACCCTTCCCGTCATCTCTCCCAGCCGATACTCACGTTCCAAAGCCCGCCGGAACTGGCGGGTGTACAGTTGATAGTAGTGGCCGCGCTGGCGAAGCAGTTCGGCGTGCGACCCGGCTTCCGAGATGCCGCCGTTTTCGATCACCAGAATCCGGTCGGCCCGTTTGATCGTCGAGAGACGATGAGCGATCACAAAACTGGTGCGGCCTTTCATCAGCCGCTCCATGCCGCGTTGAATCAGGGCCTCGGTCAGCGTGTCCACCGAACTGGTGGCCTCGTCCATGATGAAGATGTCGGGCCGGGCCAGCACCGCCCGCGCCAGGCTGATCAACTGCTTCTGGCCCACCGAGAGCAGATTGCCGCCCTCGCCCACTTCAGCCTCGTAGCCTTTCTCAAGCGTGGCGATAAAATCGTGCGCGCCGGCGACGCGGGCCGCCTCTTCGATCTCGGAGTCGCTCGCGCCCAACCGCCCGTAGCGAATGTTCTCGCGCGCGGTTCCCGAAAACAAATGCGGTGTCTGTAACACCATGCCGATTCGCGATTGGATGGCGTGCAGGGACAAGCCGGTGGTGTCGTGGCCGCCGATGCGAATCGTCCCGCGCTTCGGCTCGTAGAACCGGCACAACAGGTTGACGATGGTGGACTTGCCGCCGCCGGTCGGCCCCACCAGGGCAATCGTCTCGCCTTGTTTCACCCGGAGGCTGAAATCCTTCAGAACCGGCTTGCCCGACTGGTAGTAAAACTCCACGTTATCGAACTCAATGTCACCGCGCAAGGTTCCCGGATCGTGCGCGTCGTCGCGATCCACCACCTCCGGCCGGGTGTCAATGAGCGAGAAGCTGCGCTCGGCGGAGGCCACCGCGTGTTGCAGTTCGGCGTACACCCGGGCCAGGTCTTGCACCGGCCAGAGCATGAAGGCGATGTAACCGATGAAGGCCTGCAAGTCGCCGACCGTCATCCCGCCGAGCGAGACCTGCCAGCCGCCGTACCAGGCCACACTGCTCAGGGCCAGGGCGCTGAGGAACTGCACCACCGGCAGAAAGAGCGCCGACAGCCAGGCGGCGCGAAACGAGGCGTGATACATCTGGCCGGTGAGGGCGGCGAACTCGTCCAGATTGGTTTCTTCGCGGTTGAGGGCCTTCACTACCCGGATGCCGGAGATGGTTTCGTTGTAAGCGCCGGTGATGCGCGAGTTGATCTTGCGAACTGCCCGGTACTCGTGCCGCAACAGAGTCTGGAATCGGGCCGCCACCAGAACCAGCACCGGGATGATCAGAAAGACCATCAGGCCCAGCTTCCAGTTCAGGTAAATCATGAAGGCCGAGGCGGTGGTGATGCTCATGATCGCCCAGACCACGTCGAGCAGGCCCCAGGTGATCAAGTCGGCGATGTGGCCGGTGTCCGAGGTCAGGCGCGACATGATCCAGCCGACCGGCGTCCGGTCAAAATACGAGAACGACAACTCCTGCAAGTGGTTGAACATCCGTTTGCGTAGATCGTATTGAACGCGCTCGGCCAGAATGCCGGCCAGGTAGATGAATCCCAAAACAGCCGCCGCCTGCACGACGGCCATGCCGCCGTAAATCGCCACCACTGTGATCAAAGCGCGAGTGTCGCCGGGGGTGATGCCCCGGTCAATAATCTGCTTCTTGAGAAAGTTGAAGGCGCCGTCCTGGGCGGCCACCAGCGCCACCAGGGCCACGAACCCGGCCAGCCACGGCCAGTGCGGCAGGGTGAGGCCCAACATCCGGCGAATCGTCCGGCCACTGACGGCGGCTTCAAAATCCTCTTCTTCAAATTCAAGGTGAGACATTTCTTGTTCCCCAGCAACTACGCACAGGCCACTGATAGAACGCAGATAAACGTGGATGCTTCACGAACGCTGATCTTCGCTGATTTTTTCAAAAAATATCTGCGACAATCTGCGCGCGAAGCGTCTGCGTAATCTGCGTTCCAATTTCCTGCCTCGTGAGTAGTTACCTCAACTATGACTAGACCAGCGCCGCCTCGGCTTCGATCTCCGGTTCAGCCGCCTCGGCGAACACATCCACTTCCTTCTGCACCTCCACCTCGATCTGCGCCTGCAAATCGTAGATGCGCCGGTAGAGTCCATCCTGCGCCAGTAGTTCCTCGTGGTTGCCGCGCTGGGCGATGCGCCCGCCTTCCAGCACCAGGATCAAGTCGGCGCTCATCACGCTCTGGATGCGGTGGGCGATGATGAACGTGGTGCGGCCCTGCATCAACCTTTCCAGCGCTTCACGGATGGCGGCCTCGGTTTCGGTATCCACCGCCGAGGTCGAGTCGTCGAGGATCAGAATGCGCGGGTCTTTCAACAAGGTGCGAGCAATCGCCACCCTCTGCTTCTGGCCGCCGGAGAGCGTGATCCCTTTTTCGCCCACCAGCGTGTTGTAGCCGGCAGGGAAACTTAAAATCACGTCATGGATGGCCGCCGCCCGCGCCGCCGCTTCCACTTCGGCGTCGGTCACTTCGCGGCCCACGCCGTAAGTGATGTTCTCGCGCAGGGTGCGCGAAAAGAGAAACGGCTCCTGCTCCACGATGCCGATCTGCTGGCGCAGAAACTGGCGCGGATAATCTTTCAGTTCCACGCCGTCGAGCCGGAGACTGCCAGCGTTGTAATCGTAGAAACGCGGCAGGAGGTTGACGAGCGACGTTTTCCCGGAGCCGGTCGGGCCGAGCAGAGCCACCACCCGGCCCGGCTCAACAGTGAAAGAGATATTTTTCAACACCCGGTGAGCGGCTTCGTACTCAAAGCCGACCTCGTTAAATTCCAGCTTGCCTCGCACCCGGCTCCCGGCCACGGGCCGGTGCTCGCCCAGGTCCAGCGGCTCGCGCTCCTCACGCACGACTTCCATCAAGCGGTTGTAAGAAACAAGGCCGGTGGAAGCCTGCACGATAAGGCGGCCCAACTCACGCATCGGCCAGATCAACTGCACCACCAGGCCCATGTAGGCCAGGTAGTCGCCGAGGGTGATGGCGCGGTTGATGGTCATGATCGCGCCGACGGTGAACCCGGCCAGCATCTGCCCGTTGCACAAAATGTCGGCTACCGGCCAAAAGAGCGAGTGCATGATGAGCAGTCGTTTGCCGCGCACGAACTTCTCCCAGTTGTCGCGCTCGAACTTGTCGCGTTCGTAAGCCTGGCGGGCAAAAGCCTTCACCACCCGCACGCCGGTCAGGTTTTCCTGCAACGTCGTGGACAGTTTGGAATCCTGCTCCTGATAGGCCTCGTAAACTTTCGACACGCGCTTGAAGAAGAAGACCGACATGATCACCACCAGCGGCACAACCAGAACCGAGAACAGCGCCAGTTGAACGTTGAGGCTCCACAAGGCGATCCAGTTGATGGCAAAGAGGAGGACGATGCGGCCCACGCCGACGGCCTGCTCGGCAAAGAAGCGGCGGACGGCGTCCACGTCCGAGGTGGCGCGCTGGATCAGGTCGCCGGTGGGTGTGCGGTCGTGGTAGGTGAACGAGAGCCGCTGGATGTGGTCGAACAGGTAGTTGCGCAGGCGCAGGGCAATGCCTTCCGCCGTGCGCGAGGCCAGCCGCCCGCTGAGGAAGGTGAAGACGCCCTCGGCCAGCGCCAGCCCGACGAAGCCCAGCGCCACCCAGGGCAACAGACTCATCATCGTCGAGCGGGCCAGGACATCATCTACCAGATAGCGGATGAGGAAGAAGGTGGCCGTCTTGGCAATAGTGGACAGCCCCAGAAACAGGGCCGCCCCGGCGTACACCGGGCGGAACTCGGCCAGCGCCCGCCACAGCCCGACGAACCGATTCTTGGAGAGGGTTATTTTGAAGTTGAAGGTATTTGTTGACATCGCTCTAAAACCAAAAAAATAAAACGGCCACAGTGCGGAAGCGCAACTGTGGCCGTAAATTCAAACGACACAAAGGCAAGAAAGACTCAGCCTCCAGGCGCGCCGGGATGATGGGTGGGTTGACCCGCAAAACTAATGTTGAGATACCTGCTTGTCATGTGGCGCGCCTCCTTTCAGTAAGATGTGGGCGCAGTTTAACACGAAACTGCGGAGGAAGGCAAGATGCAGAATCAATTAGGAAACCGCCCTAAGTGGCGGCTTGGGCCGGGTCGGCAGGGTGGTCGAGCGAATTGCCCATCACCGAGGCTTGCTTGTCGAGCGTCAGCGACTCGTTGAAGTAGGCTAGAGCTTCCTGGTAAGCGCCCTGCTGTCGCGCCTGCTCGCCGGCCTTTTCCAAATAGTGAACGGCTTTGGCCACGTCTTCGGCTTTGGCCCAGTGATGCGCCAACAGCGGATAGTGCGGCGAAAGGTCGGCGGCGTAGGTCTGCTCGTGCCATTCGGCGATGGCCCGGTGCAGTTGTCGGCGCTGGGCAAACAACATCAAATTGTAAGCAACCTCCTGAGCGGCCTCATCGTGGAATTGATAGGCCAACTCAAGCGCGTCGCCCGACAACAGCCGGGCCAGCAGGTTGTGTCCTTCCAGTGCTTGCAGGTGCTCGGCCAGTTGCGGTTTGTCGGCCTCAACCGGGTAAATATCGCGCAGTAGATCAAGCTTCACCAGTCGCCCAATCACGCTGGCAACTTTGAGAGTCAATTGCTGGGCCGGCGACAAACGATCAATGGCGCTTTCGACTCGCTTCTTTTCTCCGACCGGGCGATAAACAGGGACGGGTTGAGTCTTGCCTTTGACAATGATCGGAGGCAAGGCCACAAACTCCACCTGCCCCTGAGCCGCTCGGTAAACCGCCTCGTCGCACAAAATGCCGTCCGTCGCCGCCATCATCAGCCGCGCCGCCAGGTTGGTCTTGTCGCCAAGCACACCGTAAGTCCGGTGGGCCACGCCGCCGTAAGCGCCGGCCCGCATTTGCCCCTGCGCCAGGCCAATTTGAATCCCGTGAATGAAGCCGAGTTCGGGCGGCGGTGATAGAAGTTCCTGCGCGGCGTTCACGGCCCGGACTGCATCGTCGTAATGCGCCACTGGCGCGCCAAACGACACGTACAGATAACTGCCTTTGTCGCCCATCGTCAACTGCAAAAACGCGCCGTCGTAACGGGCCACCACCGACTGCGCCCAGCGCACAAATGCATCCAGCTTGTCTCCGGCTTCATCGTCGTTGTCGTAGTCAAGATCGTCGTACTTGAGCAACAGGGCTACCGCCGGGCGTAATTCGGATAAAAATTCGCTCTTGCCGCCGCGCACTTTTTCGTAGACGGCGGCCAATAACCAGGGCCGGGCTTGAGAATCGGAGATGGAATCGGGTGGGAGCGCCGGCCACGGGGCGGCGGTCACCCCCGGGGGCAGGCCGGTCACTACCGCGAACCGTTTCCCGGTCGCTTCATCTTTTCGCCATTCGGCAACGTCCATCTTGTCGCCCGTCCGAGTGGTGATGGATTCATCCACCAGCACTTCACCGCGTTTGGCCTGGTGCTCGCCCAGCGCCAGATCATTCAGCAACTGCCCGGCCAGCACTTCCATCTGCCGGATTTGCGGGTCGCCCACCAAAAAGCGCCGCACCGGGCCGGCCACCACTGCCACTTTGATGACGACTGAGATTGACGTTCCGGCCGGCGTCTGGATCGTCTCGAACTGGCGCATGGCCGTTTGCATTGCCAGGGCGCAGGCTGTGGCGCACAACCCGTCGTCGGCGTTGAACCAGCAGGCAATGGCGTCGCCGCTGAAGCTGATGACACTGCCGCCGTAACGATGCACTTCTTCCACCAGCGCGCCAAAGACCTGGTTGAGTTGCCGGGTCAGTTCTTCCACGCCGCGTTGCAGGCCAAGTTCCTGCGCCAGCGATTCGGTGAGGGGGGTGAAGCCGGAGATGTCGGCGAAGAGGGTGGCGCCGTGAGCGCGGTTGGGCAGGAGCTGGCCGCTCGCCAGCGCGTGCCGGCGATCCATCGGAATGTAAACAGAGACGGTTTCCCCGGCCGCCCGCTGGTGCTCTTCCATGTCCAGCCGCAGTTGTTGCAGTTGTAGTTTAAGCCGTTGCTCGCGAGCGTACACTTCGCCGGCCATGCGTTGAAAGACGCGGGCCAGCCGCCCCAGGGCGTCCGACCGGGCCGCAACGTTGTCCAGGCTCTCGGTCTGGAACTGGCTGGCTTCCACCGCCGCCGCCGCGTCGGCCACGTAGCCCACCTGTTCCAGATATTCGAGTTCCAGGTCGCGCAGGCGTTTGCCGGCCAGCGATGAATTGATGCGGGCCTGAAGCAGGCCGGCGTTGAACGGCTTGGGCAAATAGTCGGTGGCCCCCATTTCGATGCACCGGAGCACGCTGTCCAGTTCGTCCACGGCCGAGATCATGATCACCGGAATGTGCCGCAGGGCGTTGTCGTGTTTGATCTGAGCCAGCGTCTCGTAGCCGTCCAGTTCGGGCATCAAAATGTCGAGCAGCACCACGTCGAACGGTTCGGCCCGCAACATGGCCAGCGCCTGCTGGCCGTTCTCGGCCGTGGAGGCGGTGTGCCCCTGCTCGGCCAGGGCGCGAGTGAGCAACATGCGATTGATCTTGTTGTCGTCTACGACGAGGATACGACCGCGATCGGTTGCCATCATTTAATCTGCTCGCAGGAAATTACAGTCCGCTGGCGCGAAGGGTTTGTAGAGCATCCCGGACACGGTGATATTCGGTCTCTGCTTTTGCCAGCCGGTCGTCCACGTCCGTCACGCCGCCCTTGCCAAGCTCTTCCAGTTCTTTGCACATCCCGGTCAGCGCCGTCGCGCCAAAGTTGGCGCTATTCGACTTGAGGCTGTGGGCCGCCCGGCGCAGTTCTTCGGCCTGGCCGGTCTCTGTCGCCCGGCGCATGTCGCCCAGCAGTTTGGGCGCGTCGTCAAAAAAAGTGCTCATCAGGTCGTCAAAAAAATCCATGTCGTCGCCCACTGTAACCAGCAGGTTGTTCAGGGTCGCGCGATCAATGACTTCAGCGTCCGCCATAAATTTTCCTCACTCCAAAACCCGGCGCCGGCTCAACGCTCCCACCAGTTCATCCACGCGAATGGGCTTGGTAATGTAATCGTCCATCCCGGCCTCAAGGCAAATCTCCCGGTCGCCTTGCATGGCGTTAGCCGTCATGGCGATGATGCGCGGCTGCTTAAAACCTGCGAGGGTTTGCGAAACGCCTCCCAGGTTTCTAATACTGCGGGTCGCCTCCAGCCCGTCCATCTCCGGCATCTGCACATCCATCAGCACCACGTCGTACTGCTGGCGTTCAACGGCCTCAATCGCCTCAAGGCCGTTCCCGGCCAGGTCGGCCCGGTAGCCCATTTGCGATAACAGCCGCAGGGCCAATTTCTGATTCACGGCATTGTCTTCGGCCAGCAGGATTCGCAGAGGCAGACGCGCCGCCATGCCAGGATCCAACTGTGGCTTCGGGCTAGCCGCCCCTGCCGGTTTGGTTTTGATCTTTATTTCCCCTTCAACAAATACACCGATCAGCGCATCAAAAAGTTGCGATTGTTTGAGCGGTTTGGTGAGATAAGCGGCAAATGTCGAGCTATCAACCCCTGCTTCGCGCCGGCCCAGCGAGGAGAACAGGATGAGCGGCAGAGCTTTGGGGTCGCGATGCTTGCGAATTTCGTTGGCCAGCATCACCCCGTCCATCTCTGGCATACTCATGTCCAAAATGGCGATGTCGAACGGCTCACCCTGCCGGACCCAGGCCAGAGCCTCCACCGGGAAAGCCGCCTCCCGGGGGATCATCCCCCACGACTGTGTTTGCAATGTCAGAATACGCCGGTTGGTGGCGTTGTCGTCCACGATGAGGACGCGCTTGCCGCGCAGATAGGGTTGCTCGCCGCTCAGGTGTTCGCGTTGCTTTACTTCTGGCGCGGCTTCCGCCCGGATCATAAAGTGGAAGGTTGAGCCTTTGCCGGGCACGCCCGCGCTCTCCACCCACATTGTGCCGCCCATCAACTCGCTCAGGCGCTTGCTGATCGCCAGGCCCAGGCCGGTGCCGCCGTACTTGCGCGTGGTCGAGGCGTCCACCTGGCTGAACGATTGGAAGAGACGGTTGAGCCGGTCGGGCGGAATACCGAGGCCGGTGTCGTGGATAGAGAATTGGAGGACAGGAGAATTCTCTAATTCTCCATGCTTCGCCTCCGATCTCTTGACCGTCACAACGACCTCCCCCTTCTCCGTAAACTTCAAAGCGTTGCTCAACAGGTTGAGCAGAATCTGGCGCAGGCGGGTCACGTCGCCGACGATAGTTGAAGGCGCGCTGTCTTCGATGACGTAAGCCAGGTCGAGCTTCTTCTCCGCCGCTTTGGTCGCCACCAGGTCCAGGGCGCTCTCCAGGCAATCGCGCAAATCGAAGGGCTGGCTCTCCAATTCCATCTTGCCTGATTCGATCTTGGAGAAATCCAGAATGTCGTTGATGATGGTGAGCAGGGCCTCGCCGCTGTTGCGGATGGTGTCGGTGAACTCGTGCTGATCGGCGGTGAGTTCGGTGTCGAGCAGAAGGCCGGTCATGCCGATGATGCCGTTCATGGGCGTACGAATCTCGTGGCTCATCGTAGCCAGAAAGGTGCTCTTGGCCAGGTTGGCGGCTTCGGCTCTTTCTTTTTCCCGGCTCTCGTGGTGCTTGGCGTCAATCAACTGGGCTACGTAAAGCGCCGTCCCGGCCTGATCGGCCAGCAACGTCAACAATGTTTCATCCTCGCGGGAGTAGTCCTGATGTGAAAGGCGCGACCCGAGCGCCAAGACCCCGATCAGCGCGCCCCCCGTGTCGAGCACATTCGCAGATTTTGAAGCCACCAATGGCACCAGAAGATGAAACACCTGATTAAGTTCCTTGTCTTTGGGGTGCAGAACCGTCAGCCCGCTTTGCAAACGATCCAGCAAGCCGGGGTCAATTGACACTTCCGGCTTATGCAACGCCACCTGCAAGAGGTAGAGCGCCCGCCGTGTTTCGGAAGAGTCGGGCAGATTTTGCGACTCGGCCAACTGATAGTCGTGGCCGCGGCGAAGCAAGACGGCGCCGTGAGTGATCTGAAACAAACCGGTGGTGCGGGTGACGAGAGTGCGGAGCAATTCTTGCAGATCAATGATAGTCCGCACTTCGCGGGCAAAGGTGGTGAAGGTTTCGCGGAAATCCACCCGCGCCCGGTAAAAGCGGCGGTCAATAAACGTTTGAATGCGGCCTCGGGCGGGCGTGAATAGGGCGGCAATCACCAGCGTCGAAATGACTATCGCCGCATCCGACGTTTGACCGGTGAAAGCCCGAAACGCGCTTTGCAGGACGAACACGCTGGCAAAGTAAACGATGCCCAGGGCGCTGGTCAGCGCGCCGTAGACCAGGGTGCGGTTAATGAGAATATCAACATCCCACAAATTGTGGAACAGGATGGATACCATGAGCGCGAGGGGGAGAACAAGGAAGGACAAGGTGAAGGGGATGGCGCTGAGGAAGCGATACCAGATGCGCTCCGGGCCGGGCTGGGCGAAGACAAAGCCATCGAGCAGGCTTGTAACCAGCGCGATCAACACAAACATGACCACGCCCAATATGAGCCATTTGGTTTGTTGGCGCTGGACGGTGTTGAACACGCGGCGGTAGCGATACACCAGCACGGCGACCACGCAAATTTGCAATCCACCTTCGATTAGGGTGGTAAACCCGACGAAGCCGGGCTGGCCGAAGGTGACGGGGAAGGAGGTGATAACTAATTCTTTGAAGAGCGTCCAGACCGCGCCGCCGTAGGCCACCCACATCGTCCAACGCGGGTTGAAGCGCCCGTTGGGAAAGGTGTAGAGAAAGACGCCTAACATGCCGTTGGCAAGGGCATATAGAAACTGGAAAGCCAGTTTCCATGCGAGCGGGGCTTGAGCGATCAGGTCATCGCGATTGGCAAACGAGTAGACCAATAGGATCAAGCCGATCATGACGGCAAAGATATCGTCGGTCTTCAGCCAAAAGATAAAGGCGGCCACGGCGAGCATGCCGAAGGAAAAGACGACGGTGCCAATCAGGTCCTCGGCGGCGTAAACTTCCAGTGATAGACCCATCTCAGCCGTCAGCGCCACTTCGCGCGGAGTGGGGAAACACTGACTCTGATCGGGCGGGCAGGGTTGGGTGAATTTCTCGTGGGCCAGCCCCCAGCGAACGATGTGCCAGCCAACGGAGACAAGCGCCAGCGCGATCCAAACCACCCGGACGATATTCACCGCCCAACGATTCAAACGGGCTTCGGCCCCTGTCTCTGAAACTGTCAACTCAGGCATGTTGAATTCAATCCTCAATAAATGGCCGGCACTGACTCAATGCTCCAACTAGCTCTTCTATTCGAATGGGCTTGGAGATGTAATCGTCCATCCCCGCCGCCAGGCACATCTCCCGGTCGCCCTGCATGGCGTTGGCCGTCATGGCGATGATGCGCGGCTGCTTAAAACCTGCCGGGTCTCCGAGGCCCGACAGGTTTCGGATGCGGCGAGTCGCTTCCAGCCCGTCCATCTCCGGCATTTGCACGTCCATCAGAATAACATCATACTGCCGACGCCCCACAACCTCAATCGTTTCGATTCCGTTCGCCGCCAGGTCGGCCTGGTAACCCATTTGCGCCAGCAGGCGCAGCGACAATTTTTGATTCACGGCATTGTCCTCGGCCAGCAGGATTCTCAAAGGCAAGTGGGTCGCCATCTCCGGGTCAATTTGCGCCTTCGAGGCCGCCGGCTTTTGAATTTTAACGGCCTCCCCGGCAAAGAGCGCGGCCAGGGTGTCAAACAGTTGCGACTGCTTGAGGGGCTTGGTGAGGTAAGCCGCAAAATCGGCGGCTTCCACCCCGGCCTCGCGCCGCCCCAGCGACGAGAACATGATGAGCGGCAGGATTTTGGCGTCGCGGTGTTTGCGAATCTCCGCCGCCAGGGTAATGCCGTCTATCTCAGGCATATAGACATCCAGAACGGCAACGTCGAAGGCCTCGCCCTGCTTGACCCAGGCCAGGGCTTCCAGCGGCGAGGCCGTGTCGCGGACGATCATGCCCCACGATTGGGCTTGCAGAGTAAGAATGCGGCGGTTGGTGGCGTTGTCATCCACCATCAGCAGGCGCTTGTTGCGGAGCTGGGGTTGCTCGCCGGCCAAGTGCTGGCGCGGCTTCAGGGCCGGGGCCGGTTCGGCGCGGATGGTGAAATAGAAAGTGCTCCCCTTGCCCGGCACGCCGTCGCTTTCCACCCACATCGCGCCGCCCAGCAACTCGCTCAAGCGTTTGCTGATGGCCAGGCCCAGCCCGGTGCCGCCGTATTTGCGCGAAGTCGAAGCATCCACCTGGCTGAATGATTGGAAGAGCCGGTGAACGCGGTCGAGCGGGATGCCGAGGCCGGTGTCGCGGACGGAAAAATGGAGGGTGACAAATGGGACTCGGTGAGAGGCGGCGGCCCCGTCCTCGGTCGCCCGGCTCGAGACGTTGACCACCACTTCGCCGCCCTCGGTGAACTTGATGGCGTTGCTCAACAGGTTGAGCAGAATCTGGCGCAGGCGGGTCACGTCACTAATGATGGCCGCCGGCACGTCCGGCTCGATGACGTAAGCCAGGTCGAGTTTCTTCTCTGCCGCTTTGGTCGCCACCAGGTCGAGGGCGCTCTCCACGCAGTCGCGCAAATCCAGCGTCTGGCGCTCCAGTTCCATCTTGCCCGATTCGATTTTCGAGAAGTCAAGGATGTCGTTGATGATGGTGAGCAGGGCGTCGCCGCTGGCGCGAATGGTTTCGGCAAACTCGCGCTGGTCGGGCGTTAGCTCGGTGTTGAGCAACAGGCCGGTCATGCCGATCACGCCGTGCAGAGGCGTGCGAATCTCGTGGCTCATGCTGGCCAGGAAGATGGACTTGGCCTGGGTGGCCGCCTCAGCGGCGGCGCGGGCTTCCTGTGCTTCGTTGAAGAGGCGGGCGTTTTCGAGAGCCACGCCGACAGTGGCGGCGATGGTGGTCAGCAGGCGCACGTCGGCGTCGGCGAAGCGGTTTTCGCGCTCGGTGCTTTGGAGGGAGATCACGCCAATGGCGGTTTCGCCGACCATGATCGGCACGCTCAGCGAGGCCTTTGGCATTTCGCCGGTCATGGCTACCGCGCCCAGCCCTCTGGCTCGGCGCTCCCAGTCGTTGTTGATCAGTTGCGGCCGGCGCGACTCGAGGACGCGCGAGGTGAGGCCCTGGCCGAACGGGATGGGTTCTTCGCTGATCACCCGGCGATCCACTTCCCAGAAATAGGGGTAATGGATCAGGTCGGTCTCACGGTCGTGCAAGGCAATGAAGAGGTATTGGGCTTTGAAAACTTCGCGAAGTTTTTCGCCCACCAGATCAACCACGACATTCATTTCCAGTTGCGAGGCCAGGGCCTGGCTGATGTTGTTGATGATGGCCAGTTCGGCGGCGCGCTGGTCAGTCTCGGCGAAGAGGCGGGCGTTTTCGATGGCGATGGCCGCCTGTTGTGAGAGGCCGATGGTGAAGTCAAGCTCCGATTGCGTAAACGGGCCGTTCAGGGTTTTGTCGCGCCAGACCACCATGACCCCGGTCACTTTTTCGCGCGCCGTCAATGGCGAAAAAATGATGGCTTCGTTGCCCTCGTCGGTGCCGGGAACGCGGGCCACACGCGGATCGTGCAGAGGGTCGTTAACCACTTCGGCCACCCCGGTCTGGGCGACACTGCCGGTGATGCCATGTCCAATCTGCAATGTGCGCGACCGGTAGATGTCGGCAAACTTGCCAATGGCGACGACGACGGGCAGGTCGCCGTCTGGTTCCAGCAGTCTTAGAACCACGTCGCGGGCATGCAACACCGATTGCGCCCGGACTGCGATCTGCTCCAACACGGTGGGCAAATCAAGCGTGGCCGAAATCTCGCGGCTGATCTCGGCCAGGGTCGTGGCCTCGTCTGTCCGGTGCTGGGCTTCGGCGAAGAGGCGGGCGTTTTCGATGGCAACTGCCGCTTGTTGTGACAGGCCGACGAGGAAATCGAGTTCGGACTGGATGAAGGGATGGCCGCCCGTGCGCCAGACGGCCATCATGCCGCTGACCCGTTCCCCGGCCAACAGCGGGGCCACCATCAATCGTTCTTTATCCTCGTCGGGAGTGCCGGGAATGGTGCGGGCGCGCGGGTCTTTGTTGGCATCGTTGATAAATTCGGCGGCGCCGCCCTTTGCCAGATCGCCAATGATGCCCTCGCCCAGATGAATGTGATCGGCTTTGATTTCGTCGGCGTCGGGGCCGAGGGCGACAATGGCTCTGAAAGCCTGGCCGGAAGAGTCGGGCAAAAAGATGGCGCTGGTGGCGGCGCTCAGCAAATCGCGGGCGTGGGCGGCGATGCGTTCCATCACCAGGGTGAGATCGAGGGTAGAGGAGACATCGCGGCCCACTTCGGCCAGGGCCGCCGTCTCGCGTGCCCGGCGCTGGGTCTCGTCGAAGAGGCGGGCGTTTTCGAGGGCCACGCCCATGCTGGAGGCGACGGTGCTCAAGAGGCGCACGTCCGAGTCGCCGAAGGCGTTTTCGCGCTCGTAGTTTTCGAGGATGATGGAGCCGGTGACCCGGTCACTGCCGATGATGGGCACGTTGACCATGGCCTTGCTCTGGTCAGTGCCTGGAACCAGGCTCACGCCCATCTCCGCCATTTCGGCCAGAGTATTCAACACAATAGGTTGGCGCGTTTCAATCAGCTTGAACCAGGCCTTGTTTCTCGGCGGCGCGGAGGGGATGGTCAGGCGCTCGCCATGCTCGTATTCGTACAGATAATGAATGAGATTGGCCTGCTCGTCGTACCAGCGGATGCCAATATCTCCCGTCTCCAGCACTTCGCGGAGTTTGTCGCCCACCAGATCCACGATGGCCTGGAAGTTCAACTCGGCGGCTAAACCTTGCTGGATGCTGTTGATGACGGCCAACTCGGCGGCGCGCTGTTGCTCGGATTTAAATAGACGCTGGGTCTCGTCGAAGAGGCGCGCGTTTTCGAGCGCGACGCCCAGGCTAGAGGCCAGCGTTTGGACTAAACTTACTTTTGCCTCTGGATACGCGTTTTCACGATCCCAGTTTTCCAAAACGATCACGCCCAGGGCATCTTCACCCACAACAATCGGGATCCCCAACCATGATTTCGGATCATTTTGCGCGGCTGGGTAAACAGTGCCCAGTTCAGCAGATTTGCGGGCGGTGTCTGAATTCATAACGAGCGGTTCACGGGTGTTGATCACAATGGAAGATAGTCCCCACCCGAGCGGGAATTCGGCATTGGGGTATCGTTTTCCCTGTTCAAAAATATATAGGAAGCGGACCGTGTCTTGAACACGATCTACCAGGCCAATACCTACGCTTTCTCCCAAGAAAATTTCGCAAATCTTATCGCCGACAGCGTCAATCACTCCCTGAAAATCCAGTTTGGATGCAAGCGCAGTCTGAACGCTATTAATAACGGCGAGTTCGGCGGCCCGATGTTGCTCAGCCTGGAAGAGGCGTGTGGTTTCATCAAAAAGGCGCGCGTTTTCGAGGGCCACACTCATGCTGTTGGCCAGGGTGGTCAGCAGGCGCAATTCCGACTCGCCAAAAGCGTTCTGTTTCGTGTCATGGTAGAGCGCCAAAACGCCGCGAACTTTTTCTTCGATGCGTATCGGGACTCCGATCCAGGATTGGCCGACGGCGGCCCCGGCCGTCGGGCCGACCGCGCCGTGTTCGAGCATTTCCTTCTCCGTGCCCATGACCAGCGGCTTTCCCGTTTCGAGCACTCGTGAGGTGATGCCTTCACCATACTTGAGCGTGCCAACATTGATCAGGTTTTTTCCCAGATCGCTCCAATAAGGGAATTCGATAAGTTGTGCCTCCCGGTTGTAAATGGCGATATAACAGCTTTCTGCTTCAAGGATATGGCGAAGCTTGTCGCCAACCACATCAACAATGCCCTGAAACTCAAGTTTGGAAGCCAACTCCTCCTGCACCTTGTTGATGATAGCCAGCTCGGCGGCGCGTTGTTGCTCGGCTTTGAACAGGCGCTGGGTCTCGTCGAAGAGACGCGCGTTTTCGAGCGCGACGCTCATTGAGTTGGCAAGCGTAGTGAGCAAGCGCAGGTCTGAGTCGTTGTAGGCATTTTCCTTTTCAAGGCTGGCAATGCCGATCATGCCCTTGATTTCTTTTCCGACGATCAGCGGGACGTACATGCCTGACTTGAATTCTTCGCTGTTTTCAAGGACTTTACCGCCGAGGGCGCGATATTCCGCGTTGTTTCGATATATTTTAGGTTGCGCGGTGCTAATGACAAGGTTCGCAATCTCAGAGAAATGATGATCTTCAATGATGAAGCGCTCTCTCAAGAAGCAATAAGGGGTTTGTTGAATCATTGCTTCATAGTCGAAAAGATAGATAGCGGTTCCCTGCGCACGGAAGATATTGCGGATCTTGTCGCCAACCAGATCGTAGATCGCCTGCACATCCAGTTTCGACGCTAATCCTTCCTGCACGCTGTTGATGATAGCCAGCTCGCCGGCGCGTTGTTGCTCGGCCTGGAGCAAACGTTGCGTCTCGTTGAACAGGCGGACGTTTTCGATGGCGATGACGGCCTGGTCGGCAAAAGTTTGCAGGAGCGAGATCTGTTTTTCGCTATAAATTTTTTGCTCGCGGGTGGCAACTGCGAGCGCCCCAACGGCATTCCCATCCCGCAGCATAGGGACAAAGAGAAGGCTTTTGTGGCCATTGGCCTGGATAAAGCGGCGTGTTAGCTCAGGCAGGCGCGGATCGTTGTCCACGTCAGGCACGTGATACACCATACGGTCGAGAATAGTGAGCGCCGACAACCCGCCCTCTCGAGTCAACGGGCGTGGATAAGAACGTCGAATCTCTGCAAGCCCTTCGGGCGTGAAATTATTGGATGCCACCAGATCTAGCATATTGCCATCATATTGATAGACGGCTGAATCAGTAGCATCACATAGTGGGGCGGCGTGTTGGGCAATTACACTCAGAACAGGTTGTACGTCAGTGGGTGAACTGGCCATCACTCGCAGGATGTTGCTGGTCGCGGTTTGCTGTTCCAGCGCTTCGGTGATCTCTCGATTCTGTTTTTGCACTTCGTCGAACAGGCGGGCATTTTCCAGAGCCACACTCATGCTGTTGGCCAGCGTTTGCAGCAGGCTAACATCCGAGTCGCTGAACGCATTTTCGTGGTCGAGGTTTTGCAGGGAGATGACGCCTTTGGCCTCGCCGCCGACCAGCATCGGCACAAACAAAAGCGACCTGGGCACTTCGCCCTGAATTGCGATCGGATTCCCATAGTGCGCCGCCGCGCCTATGCTGTCTTGATTAATCAACAGCGGCTGGCGCGTTTCAATCACATGCTTGCGGTAACCGATGAGTTGCATCGGCTCATCGGGAAAGCGCGCGCCGCGTTCAATGGTGTACGGGAAATGCAAAAGATTTTCGTCCCGGTCATATAAACCAATGTCCACCACTTGTGCGTCGAAAATGTCGCGAATTTTGTCGCCGAGCAGGTCGTAAATTGCCTGCATCTCTAATTTCGAAGCCAGCCCCTCTTGCACGCTGTTGATGATAGCCAGTTCGGCGTTGCGTTGTCCCTCGGCTTCAAAGAGGCGCGCGTTCTCAATGGCGACGCCCATGTTGGACGACAGCGTTTGCAGGAGGCGCAGGTGATTGTCGTCGAAAGCGCGTTGTTTATAGCTTTGGATGCTGGCTACGCCTAAAACCTTGTCACCGGCAATGATGGGCACGCCCATGTATGACTCGGTTTTATCTTCCTCGTTAATCATGATGCCGCCAGATTTAATCTGTTCCTTTAGCGTCCCCAGAATGAGAGGTTGGCGGGTCTTAATCACCCGGGAGGTCATTCCCTTTCCGAAAGGAAAGGGTTCGACTTCCTGATAATTTCGATAATAGGAATAGGGCACGTGGATCAAGTTGGTTGCGGTGTCAAGAAGCAGGATTTCCGTAACTTCGGCTTTGAAGATGTCCCGCACTTTATCGCCGACGATCCGGGTGACGGTCTTGACGTCAAGCGTCTTGGCCATGGCTTCGCCCATGCTGTTGAGGATGGCGAGTTCGTCATTGAGTTGGGCTTCGCGGGCTTCCAGTTCGGCCACGCGCCGGCGAAGGGCTTCCAGTTCGGCTGAAGAAGTGTCGCTCATGTCGTCAATCCGGTTTAATGATTTGCGAGTATGGTACATCCAAACGGGTCTCGCCGGGAAACATCCCGGCAAAATTCAAGCCTTTTCTTTCAACATGCCTCACTGCCGGCTTGCCCAGAGCCTGTTTAATAAATGCTCCCCAACCGCGTCCTTCGCGAAGCATCCCGGTGGGACGCGGTTGGGAACGCCCGCGAGGACGCAGGCTAAGAGCAATTTTCAAATAGGCTCTCAAGGTAATGAAAAACGAGCGTAACATTTAACCGCCTCAGGCCACGACCTGCGGGTCGGGTGTGCGTAGTTCGCGCAAGGTTTGCTGATCCAGGCCGGCACCGCGCGGCAGGTCGAGCATCTTCATCCGCACCATGCGTTCGGTCATCTTTGAGATGAACAGGCGGTTTAACTGCGGGTGGCGCGTCATCGTGCGCAAGGCTTCCGCCGGAACCTTCAACACAGTCGCCTCCCCTTCGGTGATGACGTTGGCAGTGCGCGACATGCCGGTCAGGGCGGCGATCTCGCCAAAGAAGTCGCCCGGGTTCAGCACTTCCAGCAATTGATAGTCGCCGTCTTCGATGTAACCGGCAATGGCCTGGCCGCTGAGGATGAAATAGGCGGCGTCGCTTGTTTCGCCTTTGGCTACAATGACCGTGCCGCCGGGCGCGTCGGCTATCAACGTTTGAGCCGCCAGGCTTTCCCGTTCCCTGGCGCTTAAGCTTGACAAGGCGGAGACGTGCGTTACCAGACGATCAAAATCGGCCAGCGAGGCCGCCCGGCCCACCCCCAGCCGGGGCGAGGCTTTCGCCCCGCGCAGGAGGCTGACGGCTCGCTTCCACTCGGCGGCGGGCTGGCCCAGCCCTGGAAGGATGATCGCCAGCGACCCGACGACGAGGAAGGCCAGAGCCTGGATCAAGAATAACGTTCGCACTTCAATCACGTCGGCCAACCCGGCGCCGGCCATGCCCAGCATAAACATGGTATCACGCATGACGAAAAAGGCGCTGAACACCCGGCCCCGAGCCTCACGCGGCGTTTGCCGCTGGATGATCAATTGCCGCCCGACCACCGAGGGCGCGTTAAGAGTGGCGGCTATCACGCCCACCACAATTGCCAACGGCACTGAGGTTAACTGTGAGTAGATGATGCCCGTGATCGCCATTCCCAGAAAACTAATGGAGATCCACTGGCCCTCGCGCAACCGGTCGCCCAGGCGGGCCATGACAAAACTGCCTACTACAAAACCAACGGTGGACAGGCCTTCGATGAGGCTGTACTCAAACTCGTCGGCGTTTAGAGCGCGGCGGGCAAAGGGCAGGAGCAGGGCGTTGTTCAGGCCAAAGGTGATGAAGACGGGCAGGTAGACAAGAAAGAGTGAGCGCAGACTCGGCGTGCCGGTGATGACCTTGAACCCGGCGCCCAGGTTGCGAGCCACGACGGCGATGGTGGTCTTGCCTTCCACTTTGACTGGCGTAACGCGAATCAACAGGATGCAAGCCGCTGAGAAAATGAAAGTGATGGCGTCAATATAAAACGCCCAGACAATGTCGAGTTGAGAAGCGATGAAACCGGAGGCGGCAAAGCCGATGGCTTGCGCGCCGATGGAACTGATGGTCATCATCGAATTGGCGGCGGCCAATTCTTCGTCGGAGGCCACCTCAGACAGCAGGCTGGAATGGGCCGGGTCGAAGAATTGCCCGACGGCGCTGGCCAGGGCGACGATGATGTAAAGCCAGGCGATGCCGCGCGGGATCAGAAACGGGATCAGAAAGACCAGCACCATGCGGATCAGGTCGGCGGCGATCATGATCCGCTTGCGGTCATAACGATCCACGAACACCCCGGCGATGAGGCCGACAAACAGAGTCGGCACGGCGGTGGCCATCATCATCAGGCCCACGCTCAGGGCTGAGCCGGTGAGGCGATACACCAGGATACCGGCGGCCAACGAGGTCAGGGCGCTGCCGGCGGTGGAGATCAGTTGGCCGGTCCACATCAGGGTGAATGAGCGATTGCGAAAGACGGAGAACGTGCCGGGTTGAGCGGTGGCGGATTGCGTCATCGAGTTTCCTTTCAGGAAATCAAGACAGGCCAATTGACTGGCAATCGGCCTGGTGTATGAAAGATATACCGTCTAACAGCCCAAAATGATATGAGGCTTTGCCTGTTGCCTGGCGCAATTCAAAGACAGACTTGGCGCTCAGCATAATCTTGCTCTACAATAGCATTGCTGAGCCGCAAAGTCTGTATTCCAGAACACACAATATGCCAATTCCTAGAGCGCAACATCTAGGCCTGACCCCTTCAGAGGCCATTGCCCTCCTCCGGCAGGCGCCTCTCTTTGCCGAGTTGGGTGACGCCGGCCTGACGGCCCTGACGAGTGACTTCCGCCGCCGGGAACTGGCCCGGGGCGATGTCATCTTCCGGCAAGGTGATGAGAGCCGTAATCTGTATGTGGTGTTCAAGGGCAAAATCCGCATCTTCAAGATTTCGCCGGCAGGCCACGAGACCTCGCTGGCCATCTTTTCCAGCGGCGACATCATCGGCGAATTTGCCTGCCTGGATGGCGAACCGCGCTCGGCGACGGCCATTGCCCTGGGGCGAAGCGTGGTGTGGGAAATGGGTGGCGACACCTTTTTGGATCACCTCCGCCGCCAGCCAGACCTGGCTCTGCGCATGGCCCGCCTGCTGGCTAAAAAGTTGCGCTGGACGGCGGCCTATGCCGAAACCATCGCCCAGTTCGACGCCGCCGGGCGGCTTTTGCACCTTCTTCTTTTGTATAACGCCCAGTTTGGCGAAGAACTGGAAGCCGGGAAGCGTTACCTGCTTGACCTGTCGCTCAACCAGACCGACCTGGCCTCGCTGGTGGGCGCGCGGCGGGAATGGGTCAACCGCCTTTTGCGCGAGTGGGAACGCCGAAAACTTTTGCACTACCGGGCCGGCAAGCTTACCATTCTCGATATGCCGCGCGTCCAAGAAGAGCGTGACCGCCACCTGGACACCAGCAGACCCTAAGGGTTTCCGAAACCCTTAGGGTCTCCATATTTTCGTCATTGTCAGCCTCGGCTATTCCCCTTATACTTTCAACCGTCGCCCTCTGGCAATCACTCGCCGCTCAACTTGAATGATCAACACCCCCGCCTTGCGTCCCGGCAGTCGGCTTCAGTCCTTCCTCAGCGTCCAGCCTGGCGAGGGTGCGCGAGTGCTGGTGATGATCCTTTATTCGGCGGCGGCCATCGGCGGCGTGCTCACTGTTGGCACCACTGTTTCGGATACGCTGTTCATCAGCGCGCTGCCGGCCTCGGCCTTCGCCTACATGCTCATCCTGCCGGCCATCTCCATCATTCCGGCCCTCCTGCTCTACAACCGCATTGCCGCCCGCTTTCGCCTGGAGCGCGTGATCGTCGTCTCCAACGTTTTGTTGCTCGGCGGCCTGGCCGCTTTCCGATTCTTGTTGGCGACCCCGGCCGGCAAGAGCTTTGCCGTGCTGGCCGCGCTCTACCTTTTTGTCGAAGTCGCGTACACCCTGGTCATCCTTCAATTCTGGAGTCTGGCCGGGCTGGTTTTCAACCCGCGTGAAGCCAGGCGCCTCTTTGGCCTGATCACCGCCGGCGGCACGTTCGCCAATATCGTCGCCGGACTTTCGCTCGCGGCGGTTGTCAATCTCATCGGCGTCGAAAATTTGTTGTGGCTGGTGGTGATGGCGCTGGCGGTGTGCATCGTTTGCGTCTGGAGGCTGAAACGCTGGGTGCGTCAACCGGCCAGTAAAGCGGCTGCCCGGTCCCACAAAAAACAAAAGAGTCTTTTGCAAGACCTGCGGGCCATCCGGCAAACGCCGCTTCTGGTCGTCATCGGTTGCCTCACCCTGCTGGTCTCGTTGCTGATCAACATCGGCGGCTACGAATTCTGGTTGTCTCTGCAAATCAACTTTGCCGGGCGGGCCAGGGAGTTGGCAACTTACCTCGGCGCGTTTCACTTCATCGGCGGCCTGGCCGGGTTCGTCGTGCAGTCTTACCTCAGCGGGCGGATCATGAATCGCTTCGGCATCTTTGCCGCTCTGGCCTTCCTGCCGGTCAGCATGGCCCTCGGCGGCGGCCTCAGTCTGCTCGCCGGCGGCGCGTTGTGGGCCATGACCATCCTGCGCATCTCCGATCCCATCTTTCGGCGCACTATCAACAGCGCCGCTCTGAACGTGCTTTACCTGCCAACGCCCGAAGGCCTGCGTGAGCGAGCCAAAGAACTTTTCGAGGGCCTCTATGCCGCCGCCTTTGGCCTGGCGGGCGTCGTCGCCCTCTTCCTGCAAAACATCCCCGGCTGGAATTTTCTCTATTATTCGATCCCGCTGCTGGCGCTGTCTCTGGCCTGGCTGGCCCTGCTTCCCTGGGCGCGCCGCCACTACACAGCCGCTCTGGCCGCCAGCCTCAAGCGCCGCGTGCTCGACCTGGAAGGAGCCACCATTAACATTTCAGATGAAACCACCGTGCGGGTGTTGATTGACGCGCTTCGCCATCCGGACGAATCCTACGTCGTTCACGCCCTGCAGTTGATCTCCGGGGCGCCCGCCGTGAACTGGGACGTCCACGTGGCTCCCCTCCTTCAGCACCCCTCGCCGGCCGTGCGCATCAAAGCCGCTCAGCATTTGGGGCGGCCCGGCAACGACGAATACGCTCACGCCATCTCGACCTTGCTTCTCAACACCGACGATCAAGATGTGCGCGCCGCGGCCATCGAATCGCTTTATACGATCATGGTAGACCCCGACACCGGCTCGGCCACCGTTTCCTATATTGCCCCGTTTCTCAACGATCCCTACCCTCGTATCAAAAGCACAGCCATTGTCGGCCTTCTTAAATATGGCGACCCTTACAGCGCCAACAAAGCCGCCGCCGAACTCAAGCGCCTGGCGGCCAGCGAAGACAAAACGGCCAAACAGGAAGCCGCCCGCGTCATCGGCCTCTCGACCTCAACCGCCGAACTGCAAGCCCTCCTCGTCCCGCTTTTTGACGACGACAACCTCGAAGTCCGGCTGAGCGCCATCCGCGCCGCCAGCGCCCTGAACAACCGCGACTTGCTCCCACACCTGCTTCGCAAGCTCAACGACAAGTCCACGACGGCGGCTGCGGTTGAAGCGCTGGCGAAGTATCGCGATGAAATTGAATCAGACTTGAGCGCCGTGCTGGATGGCTCAACTTCCGAGGCGGCCAGCCAGGTGCCGCGCGTTTTGCAAGAGCGCCGCACCCGCTCTGCCGCCGAGGCCTTGCTCACCCATTTCTACGTGGCCGACGATGCAGTGCGGAGTGAGGTCTACCGGGCGCTGGCCCGCCTGCGCGCCGACGGGCTGGAGTTTTATTTGTCGGAGTCGGATTTGCGCGAGGCCATCGCCGGCGAGCTTCGCGGCGGCTATATGTGGGTTGTGATCCGCGCCGACCTGGGCCAGGAAGGCCTGGATTTGTTGCTGAGCGAGGCCGTTCAAACCCGCCTGAGCCGCGCCATTGATCGTGTCTTCTATTTGCTCAACCTGCTGTATCCTAACTACACCCAACAGATACAGCGTGTGCGGCAGGCCCTGGAAGCCGGGCCGGGCAACACCCGGGCGCTGGCGGTTGAACTGCTCGACACACTGAGCGCCGCCGGGCCTGTCAAAGAGCTTCTGTTGCCGCTGGTCGAAGCGCCCGCCGAAAAATTGCTGGACATTGCCGGCAAACGATTTGGAATCGAACGCCGCCCGTCGCTACAACGCTTGCGCGAACTGGCCGAAGGGCCTGATTTGTGGTTGCGGGCTTGCGCCGTGTTTCGCATCGGCGTTTTGAAGCAGGCCGAGCTTGCCGGTTGTGTGCTGGCCGCCCTCGCCTCGGAAGATGCGCTTTTGCGTGAGACGGCTCTGGCCGCCAGCCGGTTGCTGTTCGACGCCGGGCGTTACCATGAGTTGCTGGCCGCCCACGCGCAAGACGGCTCACCCGTCGTCAGTCGCTACGTTCAATCCCAAATCCAAAATCTAAAATTCGAAGCCTAAAATCCCGCCATGTCACTCTCAACCATTGAACGCATTCTCTTCCTCAAAAGTGCAGAGCTTTTCAACCAGATCGCCAGCGAAGACCTGGCGGCGGTGGCGCTGGTGGCGCAAGAGGCTCACTTCAGCGCCGGCGAGACTCTGATTCAACAGGGCGACCCCGGCGACTGCCTCTACATTATTGTGGACGGCGAAGCCAGCATCAACATTCGTGGCGTAGGGCCGGTGGCAACGCGGCAGGCCAAAAGCAGTATTGGCGAGATGGGCATCGTCTCGCGCAACCCGCGCACAGCCGATTGCGTGGCTCTGACGGAGGTGACAGCCCTCAAAATTGATCAGGATGATTTCTGGGAACTGCTGGCCGAGAAGCCGCCGCTGGCGCTGGGCGTGATCAAGGCGCTCTCACAACGGTTGGATGAGGCGGTGGCAAACTTGCAAAAGTTGAGTCCCAGGCCGGGGAGCGAGGCATGAGCCAGAGTTCTCAAGAACTGGCCCTCAGCCAGGTGCCGTTGTTCGCAACGTTGCCTCAAAGCGAGATCAGCTATCTGGCCGAGACTTTACAGGCCGCAGAAGTTCAGCCGGGCACAGTGCTCTTTCACGAGGGTGAATATGGAGATCGTTTCTACATTGTGTACAACGGCCAGATCGAAATTATCAAGGCTCTGGGGACAGCCGACGAGCGCCTGGTGGGCGTGCGCGGTTCCGGCGAGTACGTGGGTGAGATGAGTCTGTTTAATCGCGACGGCCTGCGCACCGCCAGCGCCCGAGCGCGCGCCGCCACTCAAGTGCTGGAAATGACTCGGGCCGATTTCGACTCCCTGCTGAACCGGCAGCCGACACTGGCTTACGAAATGGTACGGGTGCTGAGCATGCGTCTGCACGAGGCGCACAACACGACCATTCGCGACTTGCACGAGAAGAATCGGCAGATCACCGAGGCTTACGAGTCGTTGAAGGCGGCGCAGGCCCAGCTTGTGGAGAAGGAGAAGCTGGAGCACGAACTTCATGTTGCCCGCGAGGTGCAGGCCGCCCTGCTTCCTCGGGCCACGCCGCGCCTGGCCGGCTGGGAATTTGCCGCGCGCTGGCAACCGGCGCGCAATGTGAGCGGTGATTACTATGATTTTATTCCGCTCTCGCGCGGGCCGGGCTGGGGCTTCGTCATTGCCGACGTGTCTGGCAAGGGCATGCCTGCCGCCTTGTTCATGGCCCTGACGCGCAGTATCGTCCGCGCCAGCGTAGTCGGCGCCGCTTTGCCGGCCGACGGCATCAACCGGGCCAACCAGTTGATCTGCGCTGACTCTGGCCAGGGTATGTTCGTCACCCTCTTCTATGCCTGCCTCGACCCGGCAACGGGCGACCTGACTTACGTGAATGCCGGCCACAATCCCCCCTGGCTGTATCGCGCTGAAGGTGATCAATGGCTCGAATTGACCCGCACCGGAATGGCGCTGGGGATGTTTAAGGCGAACGTTCTGACGCAGAACACATTGCGCCTCAATGCCGGCGATTTTATTTTCATGTATACTGACGGCCTGACCGACGTCACCAACGTTGAAGGGGAGAAATTTGGCGCAGAGCAATTGTTACAAATCATCACCGAGCATCGTCGCGCACCTCCCGCAGAAATTATCGCCGCCCTGGACGAAACGATCAGCCGCTTTCAAGAAGGCAACACGCTGTTCGACGACATCACCCTGGTGATCGCAAAACGCATCTAATCCCTCAATTGCTCAAGGAGAAAACTCATGGAGATCACTGTTTCGCAGAAGCAAGGCCGGGTTCCCGTCACCGTCTTCCATATTAAGGGCGACGTTGACACGACCACGTATGAGCAACTGCAGGCCCAGGCCCGGCAAGCATTTGAGTCTGGCACGCGCAACCTCCTGCTCGACCTGGCGGAAGTTCCCTATGTCAGTAGCGCCGGGATCCGCGCTCTCAACAATATGTTCAACCTGTTGCGGGCAGATACCCCTGAGGAGAGCGACGAGGCGATAGGAAAAGGTTTGCGGGATGGCACCTTCAAATCGCCTCATCTCAAACTGCTTAACCCCACTTCTCGTGTAACCGGGGTGCTAAGCGTAGCCGGCGTAGATATGTTTCTGGAGACGCACCATGATCTCCAGGCCGCTATCGCCTCATTTTAAGACACGAACATCGCAAGACGCTTCCGGCTCGAACGGCGTCGGGGCCGCCCCGCCCTCTCGACAAGCCGGCGATGAACTTGCAGGCTTGAACTGACGACCTGGGTGCTGAATTGAGGTTGTTGTTCATGCCTGCCTTATGGCATTGGGTGAATTGTGCGCTACGACACATTCTTGCCAGCCAAACCCCCTACAATACTTTTCATAGGATGCGACTTTGACCCAAGCCAACTTTGAAGGGGCCAGACAGTATGCTTTGAGGCGTTTGCAACAAGAGCTTTTGCCCAAATTCGTCTATCACTCGCTATGGCACACACAAGACGAAGTTCTGCCGGCCTCGGAGCAGTTGGCCGCGCTGGAGGCTGTAGCCGCCGATGACTTGCTTTTGCTTCGCACTGCGGCGCTCTTTCATGATGTTGGCTTTACGGTAAGACGGGCCGGCCATGAAGAAGCCGGCAGGCAAATTGCCGCCGAAGTTTTGCCGGGCTTTGGCTATCATCCGTCGCAAATTGCCGTCATCGGCGGCATCATCATCGCCACCAAATTGCCGCAATCGCCGCACACCCGGCTGGAAGAGATCATCGCCGATGCCGACCTTGACGTGCTGGGCCGCGAAGACTTTATGCTCCGCAACCAGGTTTTGCGCGAGGAACTGGCGGCCTTTGGCTCAATAACGACCGACAGACAGTGGCTTAGTACCCAGCTCAAATTTCTGAAAAACCACCACTACTTCACAGCCGCGGCACGCTCGCTCCGTGACGGCCAGAAAAAGAAAAACGTCGAAGCCCTCAACCAATTGCTGGCCTGTCTCCCAGGCTAACACGGCCTGGCTACCGCCATTAATCTTCACCGCCAACCTAATACCAGTCCTTGTGCCTGAAATCACTAAGTTGACAAAGCGATTTTTCGTGTTAGACTAAATATGTCTCACTTTTTTGACGAAGTGATGAAAGAATGACATATTTTCTCAAACGAGGCATCTGTGCCTGTCAATTTGTCGCCCAAACTACCGCAGAGAAATCTAAAGAGCCAGTCTAAAAATAGACTGGCTCTTTTATTTACGAGTAAAACCATCAATATTCTCTTGTTTGTTAAAGGCCGGGGAGCATATGAATACGTTGATCGCCGAACGAACTGACTTCGCCGAGATTCTTTACGAGAAACGTGATTGGGTTGCGCGGATCACGTTGAACCGCCCGCAGGCGTACAACGCCTACAGCACCGCCACCCTCGCCGAACTGGCCGCCGCTTTTCGTCAGGCATCGTTCGACGACGAAGTGGCCGTCATCGTTTATACCGGCGCGGGCGACCGGGCCTTTTGCACTGGCGGCGACGTAAAAGAGTATGCGGCCAAATATACGCGCTCGCCGCGAGACTACTGGAAGTACATGGGCCTGTTCAGCGCCTACATCGAAAGCATCTTAAACACCGGCAAGCCGGTGATCGCCCGGCTGAACGGCATGGCCGTGGGCGGCGGCAATGAGAGCCATCTGGCTTGCGATTTGTCCATCATCGCCGAGCACGCTTACGTGGGTCAGGTTGGAACAGGCGTTGGCAGTGTGGCGGCGGGTGGGGCCACGCAGTGGCTACCCATGTTCGTCGGCGACCGCCGGGCGCGATATATGTTGATGACCAATCGCCGCGTCCCGGCCTATCAAGCACTGGAGTGGGGACTCGTCAACGAGGTTGTGCCGTCGTTGAAGAAAGATGGAACGTTTATCACCAGAGCCACCCCCGAACAAATCGTCAAGGCCCAGAAGGGGCAAGACGGCTACAGCATTGATCTCACCAGGTTGGACGAGGCAGTGAATGCCCTGTGCGAGGAATTGATCCAGAAGTTCCCGGAGTGCACGCGATACACCAAGCAACAGGTCAACTTCTGGAAGGACTTCGCCTGGCATCAGACAATCGGCCACGCCCGCGACTGGCTATCAATCCATTACACCTCGTGGGAGCCGATGGAGGGGATGAACGCCTTTGTGGAGAAACGTCCGGCTGACTACGTCAAACTCCGGCAGAAGGCGGCGGCGGGCGAGTCGTCGGAGTTTATGTGGGGGCCGTTTGCGCGGGAGTGCGCGAGGTGCGGCACAAAATATTTGCCGGATGAGTTCGAGTATTGCGGCAAGTGCGGCGCGGCATTAAACGGCCACAGTGAGTAGGAGACCTGTCGAATGGCTATACGAGTATTGGACGGCAAACCTTACAGTTCTTTAGAGGACGCTCTTTATATGTGCCGGGAGTTGGTGGAAGACCCGGACTTTCCGACGGTGAAGCGCTGGCGGGAGGCGGGCGGAAAAGTGGTGGGGCACTTTCAGGTGTACTTCCCGGAAGAGATTGCCCACGCCGCCGGGATGTTGCCGCTCAAAATGCGCGGGGCGCAAATTGAGGCCCGGCAGGCTGAGGCGCGGTTCGGTTCGTACCTGTGCTCGATTTTGAAGACCTCACTTGAACTTGCTCTGAGTGATCGCGTCAAGCTGGACATGTTCGTCTCCCACCCCATTTGCGACGCCGCCCGCAACCTGGCGGCGGTTTGGGGCCGCAACTTCTCTTACCCTTGCCAGATTCTTTACCTGCCGCAGAACGCGAACTCCAGACACTCGGCCCAGTATTTGCGTGACGAGTACAACCGGCTCAAGCGCGACATTGAAACCATCGCCGGTCGGGCCGTCACTGATGACGATTTGCGGAATTCCATCGCCGTCTTCAACGAAAATCGGCGGCTCCTGCACCGGCTTTACGCGATTAAGCGCGAAACGCCGTGGCTACTTTCGGCGGATGAGGCCTATGTGTTGATGTCGGTGGGCGGGCTGATCCCGCGCGAAGAGCACAACGAATTGCTTAGAGCTGTCATTCCGCAAATTGAGGCCCGCACCGCCAAACCGCAAGACCGCATTCGAGTCGTGTTCGAGGGCGGCTTCTGCGAGCAACCGCCGCTCGACTTACTGCGGGTCATCGCCCAATCCTGTTACGTGGTGGACGACGATTTGCTGATTGGCTTACGCTACATTTTGGAAGATGTGCCGACGGAGGGCGACCCGCTTCTCAATCTGGCTGAGGCTTATCTGGAGAAATCGTCGTACAGCCCGGTGCAACACGACCTGCGGAAGCCGAAAGAAGTGATGTTGCTCAAGCGGGTGAAAGAAGCAAACGCCAGCGCGGCCATTATTACGGCGGCCAAGATGTGCGAGCCGGGGCTGGACGAGCAGGTCGCTTACGCGAAAGCGTTGGACGAGGCAGGCATTCCTTACTTCGTCAGCGAATTTGAAGAGAGCATGACCAGCTTCGATCATCTGCAAATTCAGCTTGAGACGTTTGTGGAGAATTTGCTGTTTGCGTAAGGGCTGACAAGGTGACATGGTGAAGGGATGACAAGATGAATCGAAATTCATCCTGTCACCTTGTCATCCGATCATCTTGTCATTCAGCGAGGAGATGACCAATGAGTGAAGGGCAAATCGCAGAAAGCATTGTCGGGCGCGGGGCCAAAGAAGGGGCGCAGTTGTTCCGCGAGTGGTTTCAAACGCTGACCGAAGCGCCGGAGCGGGGCGAGAAGGCGGCTTATGTGTTCGTGATGGGGAGCATGGCCGAAGTGCTTCGCACCTTTGACTTTCACACCGTCTTCCCGGAGATCAACGCCTTGCAAACGGCGGTGCGGCGCGTGGCCCACGAATACCTCAACACCGCCGAAGATTATGGCTACTCGCCCGACATTTGCGGCTACGTGAAAGCCGACGTCGCTATGCAACTTCGCGGCGGCGAGCACCCGATGGGGCGAATACCAAAACCGTCGCTGGCCGTGTACACCAACGCCTGCAACACGTACGTCAAGTGGGCGGAGATTTGGGAGCGCATGTACCACATTCCGATCTTCACCCTGGACGTGCCGGGAAGCCGGGCGGCTGGCACGCAAACCTGGCCCGGCCACCCCGACTTTGAGAATGACAAACGCTACGTGGCGGCTCAACTCAAAGAATTGATCACTTTGTGCGAGGAAGTGTCGGGCAAAAAGTTCGACATTGACAAATTGCGGGAGGTGTTAGGCCACGCCAACGACATGAGCCGGGCCTGGAAGCGGGTTCTGGAATTGAACCAGAGCACGCCGGCTGTGTTCAACGCCGTCACCGACGGCACGGTGTATCTGGGAATGTCCAACGGCTTTCGGGGCACGGCGGCGGGCAGCGCCTACTTCAAGCGCGTCGTTGAAGAGATGGAATACAAATCGGCGCACGGCCTCGGCACCCTGCACGATGAAAAGTATCGCCTGATCTTCGTCGGCGTGCCGTGCTATCCGATCTTCCGGCGGTTCAACGAGATGTTCGCCGAATGGGGCGGGGCGTTTGTCAGTTCGACTTACCTCTGGTTCGCCTCGGGCGGCACCAATTTGGGCTACGAATACGATTTGAGCCGCCCGCTGGACAGTTTGGCCGAGGGCGTGCTCATCAGCGTCCGGCACGCGATGGACAGCATGTTCTTTCAGGACCAGACGTTGATTGACATGGTCGGGCCGTACAAAGTGGACGGCGTCGTCTACCACCCGATCAAATCCTGCCGCACCGTGTCCACCGGTCTGGCCGACAACCGGCGGCGACTGTTGGAAACAACCGACGTAGGCAGTTTATTCATCGAGTCGGACATGATGGACAAACGGGTTGTGTCGGAAGCGCAACTCAAGAATCGGATTGACGCATTTTTTGAAGGGCTGGCGACGCGCAAGCAGTTAGCGGGTTAGGTGGTTGGGTGGTTAGGTAGTTCGCCACCACCTAACCATCTAACAACCCAACAACCCAGGGAGAAGAACATGGCATACGCCGCAGGTGTGGACGTAGGTTCAACGCAGACCAAAGCCGTCATCATCAACGAGAACCGGGAGATCGTGAGCCGGGCGCTGATTGACACCGGGGCCAACGTGGTGCTGGCCGCCGAGAACGCTTACGCCGAAGCGCTCAAGAGCAAAAGTATTGATGAGCGCGAAGTGGAGTACGTCGTCGGCACAGGCTATGGCCGTTACAAGGTGACGTTCGGCGACACGCAGATTACGGAGATTTCCTGTCACGGGCGTGGCGCGGTACACATGTTCCCCCGCACGCGCACGGTGGTGGACATGGGCGGGCAGGACACCAAAGCCATCCGCGTCAGCCCCACCGGCGAGATTGTTGATTTCTGTATGAACGACAAGTGCGCGGCGGGCACCGGGCGGTTTCTGGGCGCGGCGGCGGCGGCCCTGGAAATTCCGCTGGGCGAGTTGGGAGTGGTGGCTTTGCAGGCGGAGAAGGCGGTGAAGATCAGCACCACCTGCACCGTCTTCGCCGAGTCCGAAGTGGTCTCCTGGCTGGGCAAAGGCAAAAAGATTGAGGACATTCTGTTGGGAGTCCATCAGTCCATCGTCTCGCGGTCGCTGGGGTTGATGCGGCGGGTGGGCATCGAGCCGGAGGTGACTTTTACCGGCGGCGTCACCCGCAACATTGGCGTCGTCACCGTCCTCAACGAGATGATCGGCTTTCCGGTGAACGTCAGCGAGGACTCGCATTACATGGGCGCGCTCGGCGCGGCGCTGTTTGCAATGGATCGAATCATGGCTGGCCGCGTCCCGGCAGACGGCGTGGCCGAGAAAGCGTAGGCAAGCAATGAACTACACAGCGGGCATTGACGTTGGCTCGACGTACACCAAAGCCATCATTCTAAGTGAAGACGATCAAATCGTCGGGCGCGGGCTGGTGAAGACCGGCTTCAAGCTCAACGAGGCCGGGGAGCGGGTGCTGGGACAGGCGCTGACCCAGGCCGAGCTTCAACAAACCGATATCACTTACATCGCCAGCACCGGCTATGGCCGTTTTCAAACTGCCATTCGCAACGTCAACGTCACTGACCTAACGGCGACGGCGCGCGGCGCGCGCTTCCTCTTTCCGAACACGATGACGATTCTCGACGTGGGCGGGCAAACGATGAAGGCCAGCCGCCTCGACGAGTCGGGCAAGGTGAAATCGTTCCGCCTCAACGACAAGTGCGCGGCCGGCACCGGCGCGTTTTTGGAAAAGACGGCGCGATACATGGGCTTCAACACCGAAGAGATCGGGCCGCTGGCGGCGACTTCCAAAGCTCTCGTTCCCATCTCCGGTGTGTGCGCCGTGTTCGCCGAGTCGGAAGTAATCAACTGCCTCTCGCAGGGCAGCGCCCCGGCAGACATCATGCAAGGGGCCATCGCCTCTCTCGTGGATCGCTCGGTGCAGTTGATGAAGCGGGTGCAAATGGAACCGGAGTTCACCCTGGTGGGCGGCATTCTGCGTTTTGAGACAATGGCAAAGTGGTGCAGGACAAACTGGGGATGAAGGTAAACGTGCCGGAAGGCGACTCGGTGCAATACGTGGCGGCGCTGGGGGCGGCCCTGCTGGCCAAGCATCGCCTGCACAAACTGAACGAGCAAAGCGCGGCGGAGGAAGATGAGAAGCAGTTAGCGTAGAGTACCCGTCAAAGTTTTTGGTTTCCGGCGATTGAAATCGCGGCAACATAAGGCGAAGTCGCCCTCGGCGACTAAGGAGCGTTTCCCGATGGAAGAAGGCGAACGGGTTCTTGGCAATTGGCCTGTTGACTACATCCCACCGGCTGGCTGGCGGTATCACGGCCAACTTTGCGTCACCGACCGGCGGGTGTTGTTTGCGGCCGAGGTCGCTCGCAGTCAGTTCGAACGAGTCGTCATCGGGCCGGTGGACTGCGAGGCGGTGGCCTATGCGCTTGACCTCGACGCTCCGAACGTGGCTTACGATGGAAGCCACCTGCTCGTTTCAATTCCTGCTTCACAGATCGAGTGCGTGACGGCGGATGACGGGCTGTTCGATCACCGGGTGAGTCTCACCATCAAGAACAACGGCTCGATCCAGCTCTTCGATAAAGGCGTTCTCCCGGTGACGGCAGTCGTTCGAGCCATTCAGGAAGCAACCCACATCACAAAATGACTGAACTGAAATTTGTCGAGTGGCAATCAAGCGACGGGGTGGGCCGCCTCACATTAAAGAGACCGCCGCTCAACGTCGTCAACATCGCCATGCTCCGCGAGATGGACTCGGCGCTCGAAGCCGCCGCCCAGGACTCGACTCTGCGCCTGCTGGTCTTGTGCGCCGAAAAAACGCTACGCATGTTCTCCGCCGGAGTGGACGTGGCCGATCATACCGCCGACAAAGTGGGAGACATGATTCCGCTCTTCGACCGGGTCTGTGTTGCCCTGGCCGACTTCCCGATTCCAACTCTTGCTATCGTTCACGGCCACGCCCTCGGCGGCGGGTGCGAATTGGCTTTGTGTTGCGACCTCATCATTGCGGCAGATGGCGCAAACTTCGGCCAGCCGGAGATCAAATTGGCGACCATCGCACCAATTGCGGCCCTGCGCCTCCCTGGTCTCGTCGGCTACCGCCGCGCGGCGGAGATGCTGTTTATTGGAGACACGGTCAATGCCGTAGAGGCGGCCCGAATTGGGTTGATCAACCGTGCCGTCCCGGCTGGTGAGCTCGATCAAGTCGCCGAGCAATACATCGGCAAACTGCGCGGCTTGAGCGCGGCGGCTCTGCGCGCCGGCAAGCGCGCCGCCCGGCTCGGCGCAGACGGCTGGGCCGCAGAGCGTTTACCGGCGATGGAAAAGCTGTATCTCGAAGACTTGATGTCCACCGCCGACGCAGGCGAAGGTGTGGCCTCGTTCATCGAAAAACGCGCGCCGGTTTGGAGACACAAATGAAAGCCGCCATCTTTCACGGAGCGCATCAGCCACTTGTGATTGAAGAGATTCCCACGCCGACTCCGAAACCGGGCGAGATCGTGGTGAAGGTGGCCGGGTGCGGCGTGTGTCACACTGACCTGCACTTCATCGATCACGGTGTGCCGACCATGAAGAAGCCGCCGCTGGTGCTGGGCCACGAGGCTTCAGGCACAGTGGCTCGAGTCGGCCCCCCCCTCACCCCCCCTGTTATTAACGGGGGGGGAAGGGGGGGGTGGAAAGAGGGCGATCAGATAATTTTGCCTGCTGTGTACGGCTGCGGTCACTGCCGCATGTGCCGCCTCGGGCGCGAGAACGTGTGCGAAAACCTGGCCTTCTTCGGCAGCAGCACTGACGGCGCTTACGCCGAATATGTGCTGGCGCCGGCGGATGTCGCCATTGCCCTCCCGCCCGAAATCCCGCTCGTCGAGGGCGCCATCATCGCCGACGCGACGACGACTCCATTTCATGCCGTCGTCAATCGCGGCCAGGTGAAACCGGGCGACGCTGTCGTCGTCTTTGGGTGCGGCGGCATTGGCTTGAACTGTGTGCAGATCGCGGCGGCGGTGGGCGGGCAAGTGATTGCCGTGGACATCGCCGACCACAAGTTGGACTGGGCAAAGAAACTTGGCGCGAAGACAACGGTCAATCCCAAATCGGTCGAGCGGTTGGACAAAGAACTGCGCCGGTTGACCGGCGGCGGCGCGGACGTGGCCTTTGAGTGCATTGGCAACCCGGCGACGCAAGAGCAAGCCTTCGGCGCCGTGCGAACCGGAGGTCGGTTTGTAGTGGTCGGCTCTTCTGACAAGCCGATGAGTCTCAACACTGGCAAAGTGATGTTCCGCGAGATCGAGATCATCTGCTCACTCGGCTGCCGCACGGTGGATTACCCGCGTGTGCTGGATTTGGCGGCGCAGGGCAAGATCAAAGTGACTGAACTGGTGACGGCCAAATTTCCGCTCGACGAGATCAACACCGCCTTCGACACATTGCGGCGCGGCGAGGGGATTCGGTCGGTCATCGTGCCGTAATCTCCAATCTCTAATTCTCTGATCTCTAGAGATTGGATGATTGGAGAATTGATTGCTTATGCTAATTGACTTCCACCTCCACGTCTCTCGCAGTGAACACGAACGCCCCTGGGTGCTGGAATGGATGGAGAGCCAGTATCAGGGCGACGACTTGTGGACGGTTGTCGAGCAGGTTTTGACGCCGACGAAGTTGCGGCCATTTTTGCAAGAGAACGGAATTGATTGGGCAGTGGCTCTCGCCGAAGATTGCCCGATCACCACCGGAGTCACGCCGCACGACTTTGTGGCCGACTTGTGCGCCCGGGCCAACGCCTTGCCCGACCCGCCCACCGGCCCGCGCGGGCGGTTGATTCCCTTTGCCGCTCTCAACCCGTTCACCATCAACGATCTCGCCGCCGAACTGGAACGGCTGGTCAAAGAGCAGGGCTTTCGCGGCATCAAGGCCTATCCGGTTTATCAGCATCACTACATGAATGACTCACGGTTGTATCCGCTGTATGCCAAAGCTCAGGAACTCGGCATCCCCATGCTCGTCCACACCGGCTCGTCGGTCTTCAAAGGAGCGAGAATCAAATATGGCGACCCTCTGCATCTCGACGACGTGGCAATTGATTTTCCAAAGCTCACGATTTTGATGGCCCACTCCGGGCGGCCCTTCTGGTACGAGCAGGCGTTTTGGATGGCCCGGCGGCACGAGAACGTCTACATGGAAATCTCCGGCCTGCCCGGCAAGAAATTGCTCGACTACTTCCCCGAACTCGAACGGTTGGCCGACAAAGTTGTGTATGGCTCGGACTGGCCGGGCAACCCGTATCTGCGGCGGAATGTTGAAGCCATCGAATCATTGCCGCTAAAGAGTGAGACGAAGGAAAAGATTTTGTGGCAGAACGCGGCGCGGATTTTGGCAGTGGACGCGCGGATGTAGAGCAAAACAACATCTTGCTCTACTGAAAGGCAGTTGCGAATGAAAGAACTCCTCCTGGGTAACGAAGCCATCGCGCGCGGCGCGTGGGAAGCCGGAGTGAAGTTTGCCTCCGGCTACCCCGGCACGCCCAGCACCGAAATTCTCGAAACCCTGGCGAAGCATTATCCCGAAGTAGACTCGCAGTGGTCGGCCAACGAGAAGGTGGCGTTTGAGGAAGGAATGGGAGCGGCCATCGGCGGCTTGCGGGTGATGGTGACGATGAAGATGGTCGGCCTCAACGTGGCCGCCGACTCGTTCATGGTCTTCCCGTATTCTGGCACCAACGGCGGCTTCGTCGTCATCTCCGCCGACGACCCCGGCATGCACTCGTCGCAGAACGAGCAGGACAACCGCTATCTGGCCCTGATGGCAAAAGTGCCGGTGCTCGAACCTTCGGACGCGCAGGAGTGCAAGGACTTTGTGAAGCTGGGGCTGGAGATTTCGGAGCAGTTCAGCGGGCCGGTGATGCTGAGGACGACGACGCGGCTGGCGCATCACAAAGGGCTGGTGGAATTGGGTGAGCGAGCCGAAGTACCCCAGCGCAAGTTCACGCCGGATGCCAAACGCTTCTCGGTGCCGATCTATCGCACCCTGCTCCGGCCCGGGGTCGAGAAACGGATCGCCAACTTGCGCGACTATGCCGAGACGACGCCCGTCAATCGTGTCGAGTGGCGGTCGGGCCAGCCGGGGGAGCCGCCGACCCAGGGGTCGGTTGGATTCGTCTCCAGTAGCATCGCCTATCAATACGCGCGCGAAATCATGCCCGAGGCCTCGGTCTTCCGGCTCGGCCTGACCCACCCTGTGCCGCCGCGCGCCCTCAAAGAATTTTGCGCCGCCCACGAAACGGTCTACGTCGTCGAAGAAGGCGAACCGTTCATCGAAGATCAACTCAAGGCGATGGGCATCACCAACCTCGTCGGCAAGTCCATCTTCGGCGTCATCGGCGAATACTCGCCGGAGCGACTCGCGAAAGCGATAGGGCTGAACGTCCCCGAAAAACCTGATTTCGGCAAAGAGATCACGGTTCTGCCGCGCCCGCCCATGCTCTGCGTCGGGTGCGGGCATCGCACCGTGTTCGACTCGCTGAAGCAACTCAAGGTCACGGTGGCGGGCGACATCGGCTGTTACACGATGGGCGCATTGCCGCCCTACGAGGCCTCGCACACCACGTTTTGCATGGGGGCCAGCATCAGCACCGCCTTCGGGTTGGAGCGGGCCGGGCACGAGCGGGCAGTGGCCATCATTGGCGACTCGACCTTTGTCCACGCCGGCATCCCGGCGCTGATTGACGCCGTCTACAACGGCAGTTCGCTCACCCTCATCATCCTCGACAACTCGACCACCGGCATGACCGGCCAACAACCACACCCCTCGGCCGGCAAGACACTGCGAGGCAAGCCCGCGCCCAAATTGGATTTAGAGGGACTGGTTCGCGCCGCCGGAGTCAAGCAAGTTCAAGTAGTGGACACCTGGCAACGCAAAGACGTGGCGCGGGCGGTCCGGTCGGCGGTGGGCCACGACGGGCCGGCCGTGGTGATTACCCGGGGGCCGTGTATGCGTTTGCCGGAAATGAAACTTTCGGAACGAGGAGAGAGGCCATATTTTATTGACGAGGCGCTTTGCACGAAGTGTGACGCTTGTTTCAAAGTGTGGTGCCCGGCGATCACCCGCACCTCAGCAGGTTTTCCAATAATCGATCCGGTGGAATGTACGGCCTGCACCGTGTGCGCCCAGATGTGCCCGGTGGAGGCGATTGGGCCGATGTGTTAGAGATTAGAGAATTGGAGAATTGCCAATTCTCCAATTCTCTAATTCTCTAGTTATAAGGACATGAATACAACGAATCTAATCTTCGCCGGCGTCGGCGGTCAAGGCGTTCTGTTGATTGCTGAACTTACAGCGCGGGCGGCAGTGCGCGCCGGGTTCGACGTGAAGCAGACCGAGGTACACGGCGTCTCACAACGCGGCGGTAGTGTCGAGAGCCACGTGCGATTCGGCCCTGTCGTGTACTCGCCGCTGGTGACCGCCGGGCAGGCCGACGTGGTGGTTGGCCTGGAGAAGTTGGAAGGATTGCGATATGCCAATTTTGTCAATTTGCAATGCGGCAGCCTGCTTGTCAATGACCACGAGATCATCCCCGGCTCGGTGGCGGGCGCGGCGGAGAAATATCCGCACTACGCGATTGAGTTTCTGCGCGGCAAGGGGTTGAAAGTGACGGCTATCCCGGCCTCCCGGTGGGCCAAAGACCTCGGCGATGGCCGGGTTGCCAACATGATCATGCTTGGGGCGATGTCGGCGCTCACGCCGCAGATGTCAGAAGAGGTGTGGTTGGCGACGCTGACCGAGCGCATCCCGGAGAAATATCGCGCCCTAAACCTGAAAGCGTTTGAAACAGGAAGAAGCTTTGCCTCGCCCCTCGCCAGCCCGCTTCCGGCAGAGGCAGGATCAGACCCTAAGGACTTGTCAAAGAATTAATCCGCAGATTTTCGCAGATGCTTCGCGCGCAGATTTGTTCAATTCATCTGTGAAAATCTGCGTAATCTGCGGATAACTAAACCGCGGAGTTCTAAGAAAGGAGACTCCGATGAGCGAACCAATTGGCGCTGAACTGATCTACGACTGGAATGTGAAAGGCGACCGGCCTCGTTATCCGAAGCGGGTGCTGATCACCGACGAGACCCTGCGCGACGGCTTGCAGTCGCCGTCCATCACTCATCCCTCGATCCAGGACAAGGTCTATCTGCTGTACCTGATGCGTTGCCTGGAAGTGGACGCCGCCGACCTGGGGTTGTGCGGCGCGGGCGAACGGTTCAAGAAAGATGTGACGGTGCTGGCGCGTGAAATTGCCAACCAGCACATGCCCATTGTGCCGCAGAGCGCCGCCCGTTCCATGGAATCCGACATTGCCCCTATTGCCGACGCCTCGCAGGAAGCCGGGATCGCCATCGAGGCCTGCATCTTCCTCGGCTCCAGCCCCATCCGCCAGTACGCCGAAGGCTGGGATGTGGACACATTGTTGCGCCTCACCGAATCGTCGGTCACGTTTGCGGTCACGCACGGCCTGCCGGTGATGTTCGTCACCGAGGACACCACTCGCGCCCGGCCAGAGACACTGCGAGAGATTTACGCTTGCGCCATCCGCGCCGGCGCTCACCGCATCTGCGCCGCCGACACGGTGGGTCACGCCACGCCTGAAGGCGTGCGCTCCCTGATTCGATTCCTGCGGCAAGTGGTGGACGAAGTCAATCCCGAAGTGGGCATTGACTGGCACGGCCACCGTGATCGGGGGATGGACATCGCCAACACAATGGCCGCCATTGAGGCCGGGGCTGACCGGGTTCATGCCTGCGCCCTGGGCATCGGCGAACGTTCGGGCAACACCCCGATGGAAATTTTGCTCGTCAATCTGAATCTGCTGGGGTTAGCCAACCGCGACTTGCAAGGCCTGCCCGAATACTGCGAAGTGGTGTCGCAGGCGTGTGGGGTGCCGATCCCGTTCAACTATCCAATCGTCGGCGCAGACTCGTTCCGCACCGCCACCGGCGTTCACGCGGCGGCGGTCGCCAAAGCCCTCAACAAGAACGACGCCTGGCTCTCTGACCGGGTGTATTGCGGCGTCCCGGCGAGTATGGTCGGCCGGACACAGGGCATCGAGATCGGGCCAATGTCCGGCGAGCACAACGTCCGCTTCTGGTTGCGCGAGCATAACATCGAGCCGCATCCGGTCTTCGTCGAAAAAATCCTGGCGGCGGCCAAGCGTTCCACCCGCATCCTGACTGAAGAAGAAATTCACCGGATGACACGCGTGTTGAAACTCCGTTTGGGAGCCGGCCAGACGGAGGTGAGCGAAAGCGATCTGGAGTTCTTGTTGCCTCACACGCTCCAGCCGCAATCTGTGCCCGGAGCGGGGCGATGAAAGTGACGGTGCGCCTGGGCGAGCCGTTCTGGCGGGCAGCAGGCCAGCGCGAGGTGGTGTTGATTCTCGCGTCGGCGATAACCGTGGCCCAGGCGTTAGAGGTGCTGGCGCGTCAGTATCCGTCACTGGCCGCCGAGCTGAATAACGGCGAGATCAAACCGGCGCTGTTCATCAACGACGAGGCGGCCAGCCCCGAGAGTTTGTTGACCGACGAGGCGACGATGCACATTGTCTGGCCGGCGAGCGGCGGCTGATGCCAAATATTGCTTTCATTGATCTGACCTCGGGGCGCATTGACATCTCGCCCACGCCGGAACGGCTCACGCGAGCCTTCGTCGGCGGGCGCGGGCTGAACATGCACTACCTCCGCAAATATTTGCGCCAGGCGGGCGACCCGCGCCTCATCAATCCGTTCAGCCCGGAGAACCCGCTCATCTTCGGCGCAGGTTTGCTCACCGGAACCATCGCGCCCAATGCCGCCCGCTTCAACGTCAGCGCCAAGTCGCCGGAGAGTCTCGGCCTCGGCGACGCGAATTGCGGCGGCTTCTTCGCGGCGGCCATGCGCAAGGCCGGGTTTGATCGATTGATCATCGTCGGCAAGGCGGAGCGACCGAGTTATCTTCTTTTAGAAGGTGGAGCCGTCTCTGTTCGTGAAGCCAATGGTTTGTGGGGGACTACTTCGCCTCAGGCGCAAGAGATGTTGAAGGCGGCGCACGGCCCGGGCACGGTCAGCGCCGTCATCGGCCCGGCGGGCGAGAACAAGGTGCGAATGGCGTCGGTGATGACCGGGCTGAAGAACACCGCCGGGCGCGGCGGCATGGGCGCGGTGATGGGTAGTAAAAATCTCAAGGCCATCGCCGCGAAAGGCGGCGACCCCATCCACGTTGCCGACAAGGCGGCATTGAGCGCAGTTCGCAAAGAGCAGACGAAGTATCTGCAAGACTCAAAGGTTATTCAAGTCCTCGGCAAACTCGGCACGCCGTTTCTGTACGAAGTGAGCAACCGCCTGGGCGCGATTCGCACTCGCAACAGCCAGGACAACTTCTTTGAAGAGACGCTCGTCGCCTCTGAGATTGAAAAGTTTTCGGATAAGATGCTGGCCTGCACCTCGTGCGTCGTCCACTGCCGCCACCGCAACACGCTCGGCGGCGAAGGCCCGGAGTATTCCACCATCGGCCTGCTCGGCGCAAACATCGGCTTGGCCCCGACTGATCAAGTCATCACTCTCAACAACCTCGTCAACGACCTCGGCCTTGATGCCTCCTCGGTTGGCACGATCATCGCCTGGGCGATGGAGTTGTATCAACGCGGCCTCATCAAAGACGAGATGACAGGCGGGCCGCTGGAGTGGGGGGATTACGAGCGCGTTGCCGAGCTCATCAACGACATTGCTTACCGGCGTGGCTTCGGGGACGTGTTGGCTGAAAGCACCCAAGCCAAGCGCCTCTTTCCGCCCGAAGCCGCCGACTACCTCATCGCCGTCAAAGACCTGCCGCAGTCCGATCCGCACGACGTGCGCTATATCAAATCGTTCGCCCTCGGCATTGCCGTCGCCTCGCGCGGCGCGGACCATCTTCGCAACCGCCCGACGCTCGACATCCTCAAACTGCCCGACGAGGTGCGAATGAAAATCTTCGGCGTGGAGACAAGCGCCGACCCGACTTCGTACGAAGGCAAGGCCGGGATGGTAGCCTGGCACGACGACATCTACGCCGTAGCTGACTGTCTCGGCGTTTGCAAGTTCATCACTCACGGCTTCAACTCCCCCAAGTTGCTGGGTTACGATCATTTCGTGGAGTTGATTCGCCCCGTGACCGGCCTGGAATTCGCCGAAACTGAACTGCGCGAAGTGGGGCGGCGGGTGATCGATCTCGAACGGCAGATCAATCTGGAGTTTGGCCGGACGCGCGCCGACGACACTTTGCCCAAACGCTACTTCGACGATCCGATGCCGGGCCGGGCGACGAAGGGCCATCACATTGACCGCGAGAAATTCCAGAACATGCTGGACGAATATTACGCGGCGCGGGGATGGGATGAGCAAGGGAATTTGCCGGAAGCCAGGCTGAATGAATTGAATGAATTAAACAGATTAGATTCGCCAGGAGGATGACCGACCGCCAAACAGAGACTTGTGTGAAATATCCAGCGGCTCCGGAGTCCGGGGCCACATGAAGTGGTTTGAACTAGCGCATCACTGATCACATTCCCAAGACCAGCAAGGAGGCTGTCATGAAGGACCTGCGAGACTTTATCCAGAAATGTGAAGAGGAAGGCGAGTTGGCGCGCATCAAGGTGCCGGTGGATTGGCGACTGGAACTCTCTCACGTCGCCAAGCTTAACGAAGAGAAAAGCGGCCCGGCCCTGCTCTTCGAGAACGTCACCGGCTACAACACGCCGGTGCTCACCAGCGCCTGCACCACCACGAACCGGTTGGCCCTGATTATGGATATGCCCAGGAACACCAGCCTGGTGGAACTGATGCGCGAGTGGGTCAAACGCACGCGCAACCGAGTCCCGCCCGTGTGGGTGGATACTGCCGGTGCCCCTTGCAAGCAGAACATTGATAAGGGCGATCAAATCAATCTGCTCAAGTTCCCCGTGCCGCACGTTTACCCCAAGGATGGCGGGCGATACTTCGGCACGGCGGTTTACGTCATCACCAAAGACCCCGACACCGGCTGGGTGAACATTGGCACGTACCGCCTGCAAATGCTGGACGGACAGACGCTGGGCACGCAGTTTATCAAGGGCAAGCACGCCGACCAGATGCTCAAGAAATACGCCGAGCGCGGCGAGAAGATGCCGGTCGCGGTCTGCATCGGCGGCGATCCGCTGATGTTCCTGATGGGCGCGGCCCGCTTGCCGGCCCACATCAGCGAATACGAGTTCGCCGGCGCGATCCGCGGCGCGCCGATTGAGGTGGTGAAAGGCGAGACGGTGGACCTCCCCATCCCGGCGACGGCGGAGATCGTGGTGGAAGGCGAAGTGGACCCGGCGGCCTTCCTCCCCGAAGGCCCTTTCGGCGAATACACCGGCTACTATTCGGGCATCGGCACGACGCCGCGCAATTTCATCAAGGTCAATTGCGTGACGTATCGCAACAACCCGATCTTCTGGTCTACCACCGTGGGCCGGGCCGTGACCGATACGCACATGACGATGGCTTTGACTTACGGCTCGACGCTGTGGCAAGAGTTGGAGACCATGCACATCCCGGGCATCAAATCGGTCTATTGCCCGCCGGAAGGCGCCGGGCGCTTCCTGGCCATTATCTCCGTCAAACAGATGTACCCCGGTCACTCGGCGCAGGTCGGCACCGCCGCCATCTCCACCGAGATGGGCGCCTACGGCCTCAAGACCGTGATCGTGGTGGACGACGATGTGGATGCGTGGGATTGGCCGCGCGTGTTGTGGGCGTTGAGCTTCCGTTTCAATCCCTCACGGGCTGAGTTCATCAAGCGCGGGCGCTCCACGCCGCTCGACCCGTCTCTACCGATTGACCAGCGCGATATCACCTCGCGCATCATCCTCGACGCCACCATCCCGTACGAGTGGAAAGAGAAACCGATCCCGATCGAGATGGACAAGGACGTGCAGAAGCGCGTCGAGTCGCGCTGGGGTGAACTCTTCCCGGCCACGCGAAGCGCGGCGAGTGGCGGCGGAAAGGGCAACGGGCGTGTGGCCCCGGACATCGAGCCGGAAGTTGCACATCACGAGATGTAATCATGAAGAAGCAACCCACGGATATTGCCGGTTTCATTTTCGACGTTGATGGGTGCGTGGCCCGGGGCAACCACGCTCTGCCCGGCGTGCCCGAGACGTTGGCGGCGCTGAGAGCGCGCGGCATCCGGTGCGCCTTTCTCACCAACGAGAATATGAAGACGCGGGCGCAGGTGGTGGAGAAACTCAATGGCATGGGCATTCCGTGTACGGTAGAGGACGTGGTTACGTCAGCCATCGTCGCCGCCGAAGTGACGCGCGCATTGCATCCGGGGAAGAAGGTGCTGGCGGTGGGCGCGGCGGGGTTGGTGGAAGCCCTGCAACAGTGCGGCATGGAACTGGTGGATGCCGACCACGCCGCCGAAGCCGAAGTGGTGGTGATGGGCAAAGATCCAAACTTCAACATGAAGATGCTGGATGTCGTCTGTCAGACCATCTGGCGCGGAGCCGATTTCATCGCCACCAATCTCGACCCCAAAGTGCCGGCCGCTAACGGGTTCATCCCGGCCACCGGGCCGATGATCAAGGCAGTGGCTTACGCCACCGGCAAAGACCCACTTGTGACCGGCAAGCCATCTCAATGGGCCGGCGAAATGGCCGTCAAAGCTTTGGGGCTGGCCCCTGAGCGCAGCGCGGTGGTTGGCGATCAACTGGAACAGGACATCAAAATGGGCAAGCAGGCCGGCTTGTTCACCATTGCCGTCCTGACTGGTGCAGCAACGGCAGAAGCTATTGCCGCCGCGGCTGAGGCTGTGCGCCCGGACCTTGTCTTGCCCGACGTGAATCATCTTCCGGCCTGGCTCGACGGCGCCGACTGATGGCTCAGGGCGTGTTTCTCTCAACGTCTATCGGTCATCGGCTGCCATTAAAGGAGGTGCGACCCTACTCGATGTGTTCACCCACTCCAAAGGGGGCCTTACGCTGTAAAGCCCACGCGGCCACAGGCGGGATAACCGCGGGCCATTCATCGCGCCGATTTATTTTCTCAGAGGAGAAAAACGACCATGACCACCAACGGACGATTCCCCAGCCCTTTTGAAGTCCCGACTCCGGAGGGGTGCGAGGGGTGGAAGGACCTCTACCCCTATTACTACGTGTTCAGCGAAGACCGGAAGGAATTCGAGGACAAACGGTTCTGGTTCCAGGATAGTATGCACCATCCGGAGCCGCTCTACCCGTTCGACACCATCACTTGCGAGTCGTGGTGGGTCGCGCTCGGCCAAAACAACACGCGCGTCTTCATCGTGCCGCCGGCGCTCGGCATTGATCAACGCGTCCTGAACGGCTACCTCTACATCACCGCCCTGCCGGTGGCCAACCCGGACGACATCCCCGCGCGGGTGGGCCACTTCATGGAGCGCGCCGGCTACTACTTTCAGAACTGGGACAGGCTCTACGCGCAGTGGGTGAAGAAGGCCGAGGACACCATCGCCGAGTTGAAGGCGATCAAAGTCCCCGACCTGCCAGAGATGGAAGACCTGGAGACGGTGGTAAGGGCCGGGCGGGGTATCACCAGCGCCTACGACCTGGTGGTGGCCTACAACCGGGCCATCGAGAACATGTACAAGATCTGGCAGCTCCATTTTGAGTTCCTGAACCTCGGCTACGCGGCCTACCTCACCTTTTACGGTTTCTGCAAGAACGCCTTCCCCGACATCTCCGATCAGACCGTCGCCAAACTCGTCTCCGGCATTGACGTGATCCTCTTCCGCCCAGACGAAGAACTCAAGCGCCTCTCGCAGGCCGCCGTTGATCTCGGTGTGGCCGGCGTCTTCAAGAAGACCATCCAGCCGGACGAGGTCATCGCCGAGATGGGCAAGTCGGACGCGGGGAAGAAGTGGCTCGACGAACTGGAGAAATCGAAAGACCCCTGGTTCTACTTCTCCACCGGCACCGGTTTCTATCACCTGCACCGCTCGTGGATTGACGACCTGACCGTGCCCTGTCTCGCCATCCGCGGCTACATCGAAAAAATCGAGAAAGGCGAGACCTTGTCCCGTCCGACGGCCGAGATACGGAAAGAACGCGATCGGCTGGCCGCCGAGTACACCGCTCTCATGCCCACCGACGAGGACAAAAAGGCCTTCCAGGAACAACTGGGCCTGGCCCGCACGGTGTTCCCTTACGTCGAGAACCACAATTTCTACGTCGAGCACTGGCATCACACTGTGTTCTGGAACAAGATGCGCGAGTTCGGCAAAGTGTTGGTGAAGCACGGCTTCTTCAAGGAAGTGGACGACATGTTCTACCTGCACCGCTTCGAAGTCCAGGAAGCCCTCTACGACTTGATTGGCGCGTGGGGGTCGGGCGGCGAAGCGCGCGGCCCGCGCTACTGGCCGGCCATCATTGAGAAGCGCAAAGCCCTGTTCGAGAAACTTAAGGCGTATGCGCCGCCGCCCGCGCTGGGCGAGCCGCCGGAAGTGGTCACCGAGCCGTTCACTATCATGCTCTGGGGCATCACCACCGACAGCATCAAGCGCTGGCTCCAGCCGCAAGGCACTGGCGACTCGAAGCAACTCACCGGCTTTGCCGGATCACCCGGCCTGGCCGAAGGCCCGGCCCGCGTCATCACCAGCGTCGAGGAACTCAAGGACGTGCAGCCCGGCGAAATCCTCGTCTGCCCGATCACCACGCCGAGTTGGGCGCCGGTGTTCCCGCGCATCAAGGCCACCGTCACCGACATCGGCGGCATGATGTCGCACGCGGCCATCGTTTGCCGCGAGTACGGCCTGCCGGCTGTCGTCGGCACCGGCTTTGGCACCAAGAACATCAAGACCGGGCAGAAGCTGCGCGTGGACGGAAGCAGCGGTACCGTGACTGTGTTGAGCTGACGGTCAGTGTTGAGTGAAACGTGAGGCTTGGTTTTCACGTTTCACTCTCCTCGTTTTATTCGCTTGCGGGAGCGTGATCTCAATGGACGCCGAACCCTACATCCTCTGGCTCGATGACTGTGATCGCACATCCGTGCCGTTGGTCGGCGGCAAGTGCGCCAGTCTGGGCGACATGATCAAAGCCAACATCAACGTGCCGCCGGGTTTTGCGGTGACGACGGCGGCTTACCGGGATTTTCTCGCGGAGGCTGGCATCGGCCAGGAAATTCAGAAGATTCTGGCGGAAGTCCGCCCGGATGATGTCGAGGCCGCCGAGAAGGCCAGCCTCACCATCCGGCAACTGATGGGCTCCGCCCCCATTCCGGCGAAGATCGAGGACAGCATTTACCGGGCTTACAAGGAATTGTGCGGCGAATGCGGCGTGGCCGACTTGCCGGTGGCCGTGCGCTCCAGCGCCACCGCCGAAGACCTGCCCAATGCCTCGTTTGCCGGGCAGCAGGACACGACGCTCTGGGTGCGCACGGCCGGCTCCGTTTTGATCCGCACCGCAATTTGTTGGTCGAGCCTTTTCACACCTCGCGCCATCTCCTATCGCCTGGCCATGGGCTTCCCGCACGACAAAGTGCTGATCAGCGTCGGCGTCCAGAAGATGGCCAACGCTCGCGTGGCAGGAGTCATGTTCACCCTCAACCCGTCCAACGGCGACCGCTCGACGATTGCGATTGACGCCAGTTGGGGGTTGGGCGAAAGCGTCGTCTCGGGCATGGTTACGCCCGACAACTTCCTCGTCAACCGGATCACGAAGGACGTGATAAAACGGGTGGCCTCGCCCAAACTAATCGAATACATTCCCGATCCGGAGGGGCAAAAGGCCGTAGTAATGGATGTCCCGCCCGAGCGCCAGAATGCGCTGTGCATGACCGACGAGGAGGTCCAGGCAGTAGCGATTCTGGGAGAATGCCTCGACGTCTACTATCGAAACCCGCAGGACATCGAATGGGCGCTGGACCGCGACTTGCCTTTTCCCCGCAACATCGTTGCCCTGCAGTGCCGCCCGGAAACGGTGTGGAGCCGCAAGCCGCGCGAGTCCATTGCCAAGCAAAAAAGCGGGCCGCTGGATTTTGTGGTCGCCAATTTGCTGGCCGGCGTGCGCACCGGCCTGAACCACAGCCGGGAGGACTAGCGTCATGCGCGCCCAATTCTGCGCTGAATGCGGCACGCGCCTGACCATGAACCTGATCCATGGGCGCGAACGGGAACACTGCCCGGCGTGTGGCGTCGTTGTCTACCACACGCCCGCGCCAATCGGGATGGCGATGGTAGAGCGCGACCATCAGTTGGTGCTTATCCGACGGACGGCTCCGCCCTTGCAGGGGTACTGGGCCCCGCCGGCCGGCCATGTGGAACTTGGCGAATCGGTCACCGAGGCAACCATCCGCGAGACCCGCGAAGAAACAGGTCTGGAAATTATCTTGGGTGAATTGGTGAACGTCTATTCGCACGGCGATGCAGAGGTGATGATTGTGGCTTATCGGGCACGAGCCACCGGCGGGGAGCCGAGAGCCGGAGATGACGCCGGCGAGGTGGGTTTGTTTGCCCCCGGCCATATCCCGGTTCAACCGCCTCCCGATGTGTCGCAGGCGACGGCGCTTGACCGCTGGTTTTATGGAGTCGTTCAGGAGGCCACCGGGCCCTGGCGCGAGGCCCCGACGGGACGCCTATGAGGCGATTAGAGAAAATTCCGAATCGATTTACGGTTCGCGCCGCAGTTGCACTGCGGGCGCGGCGGCAGTCCAATTGCCGCCGAAACGTAGGACACCCATGAGGCGATTAGTCGTCGGTATTTCCGGGGCCAGCGGAACGATCTATGGCATTCGCTTGCTGGAAGTCTTGCGCGGCGTCGCCGATGTGGAAACGCACCTTATCCTGAGCAATGCCGCCAAACAGAACGTCCTGCTGGAGACGGACTACACGGTGGAGGCCGTTGAAGCGCTGGCCGATGTGCAGCACCGCTTTGGCGATACTGCGGCCGCCATCTCCTCCGGCTCATTCAAAACCATGGGGATGGTGGTCGTGCCCTGTTCGATGAAAACGCTCTCAGCTATTGCCCATTCGGCCAGCAGTAACCTGCTCATTCGCGCCGCCGACGTGACTCTCAAAGAGCGCCGCCGCCTGGTGCTCGTCCCGCGCGAAACGCCTTTGCACCTGGGGCACTTGCGGTTGATGACCCAGATCACGGAAATCGGCGCGGTGCTCGTCCCGCCCATGCCCGCGTTTTACCACCGCCCGCAAACGCTGGACGACGTGATCAACCAGACCGTCAACCGCATGCTCGACTTGCTGGGTATTGAGCTCAATCAGGATTTGTTCGAGCGGTGGCAGGGGCCGCACTATCCGTTGCAACAGCGCTCGGAGGACGCGAACTCATGATTGCGCCTTGTCTCCCGGATAGTCGGCTAGTCTATCTGGCCATTGACGCCGAGTTGCGCGATTGGAAACCCGAAACATGAGCCTCGCGATCTACCTTGTGCGTCATGGCGAAGTGGAGCATCACCGCACGGACGTGAGCCTCACACCGCGCGGGCAGGCGCAAGCCGAGGCCGCCGGAGCCTTGCTCGCAACCCGCGTCGCCGCCAGCGACTCGGTTGCCATTCGATATTCACCCGTGACACGGGTGAAGGAGACGGCGGAGCTGTTGCACGGTAGCCTCTCGTCTGCGCTGGCCGCCGCCGGGGGCGTCATCTTCTCTCCGCTGCAACCCGATGAAGCCTTGAGCAACGTCCGCTTTATTTTGAATCCGGGTGAACCGCCGAATGAACCGTCTTTGCTTCATGCCCAAACCAACAGCCCGGCCTTTTTGCAGAGCGTGTCTCCTGCGCGCGCCGACTTCTACCGCGGCTTTTGGGCCAGCCGCGACCCCATGGGTTACTGGCTGACGCGCGACAGCGCGGGCGCCGCCGAAACGCTGGAGATTGTCTGGGCGCGGGTGTGTGAGCGAGTGCGCGGTCTTTTGGATGAACATGGCCAGGGCCTGGAGAGGCGCACCCATTGGATCGGCGTCACGCACTCCGGCGCGTTGCGCGTGGTGCTCCGCCACGCCTTTGGCGCCGATCCGGGTGAGCCGGATTTTTGTAGCTTCGTCGTCATCGAACCGGACGGCCCGCGCAACCGGCTCACGCTTTCTTATCAGGGGCGGAGGACGCCACTGGAACTGGCCGAATGCTGAGCAGACCGACGCGGTCTCCAAGACCGCGTCGGTCTACAATCAATGTTACGTAGAATAACCCATGCCATACTTCGATCAAGCCACTGAAACTTTGCCGCGTGAGCGATTGGCGGCTATGCAATTGCAGAAATTCCGGGCGATGTTGGCTGAGCTATGGGGCGGGAACGCGTTTTACACCGCCAAGCTGAAAGCGGCAGGCGTCCAGCCGGGTGATCTTTGTTCGCTGCCGGACTTGTCGCTTCTGCCGGTGACGACCAAGGCCGAATTGCTGGCCGACCAGGCCGCCTACCCGCCATTTGGCCGCAATCTAACCTATCCGCTGTCGGCTTATGGGCGCATTCATCAAACGTCCGGCACTACCGGCGCGCCGTTGCGCGTTCTGGATACGGAAGCCAGTTGGCACTGGTGGGGCCGGTGCTGGGGCCATGTGCTCTGCGGCGCGGGCCTCAACGCCTGGGATCGCGTGTTCATGGCTTTCTCTTTCGGCCCCTTCATCGGTTTTTGGGCGGCGGTCGAAGGCGCGCGCCAGGTGGGGGCTATGATGATCCCCGGCGGCGGGCGCGATTCGCTTCAGCGTTTGGAATTGATGCGCGACACCGGCGCAACGGCCTTGTGCTGCACGCCGACGTATGCTCTGCGGCTGGCTGAGGTGGCGCGCGAGAGCAACTTCGACCTGAGCCGCCTCGCGGTGCGGGCCACCATTCACGCCGGAGAGCCGGGGGCCAACATTCCCGCCACCAAGCGGCGGATTGAACAGGCCTGGGGCGCGAAATGTTACGACCATGCCGGGGCTTCGGAAGTGGGGGCGCATTCTTTCGAGTGCGAAGCCCAACCTGGCGGGACGCACATCATCGAGAGCGAGTTCATCGCCGAGGTGCTGGACCCGAATACCCTGCGGCCGGTGGCGCCCGGCCAGCAGGGCGAACTGGTCATCACCAACCTGGGACGGTGGGGCTTTCCCGTCATTCGTTATCGCACCGGCGACATCGTGCTGCTCAACCCGGCCCCATGCGAGTGCGGGCGGACCTTTGCCCGCTTTGAAGGCGGTGTGCTGGGTCGGGTTGACGACATGATCACCGTGCGCGGCGTCAACGTGTTTCCGGGCGCGGTGGAAAACATCATCCGCCGCTTCGCCGAGGTGGACGAGTTTCGGGTCACGGTTCGCACCGTGCGCGAGATGGACGAAATGAGCGTCGAGGTCGAGCTGGTCGAAGACGCCGACCCGGCCGTGGTCAATGCCATCGGGCAGACCATTGACTCGGCGCTGTCTTTCCGCCCGGCCATTTGCCTCGCCCCGCGCGGCGCGCTGCCCCGCTTCGAGTTGAAAGCCCGGCGCTTTTTCGTGGAGCATTAGTGACTCTACTGCAAAAACCACGATCTCACTGCGAAGGCGCGAAGGGCGCAAAGGATTCGCCCTTGTTTTCCTTCGCGTTCTTGGCGTCTTCGCGGTTCAAATGGGCTTTTTTCAGTGGAGCCATTAGTGGCACTTTCGGAATGGAGAAGCAGTCAACATGGGTATGACCTTAGCCGAAAAGATACTCGCCGACCACTGCGGCGAAAAAGAAGTCCATCCGGGCCAATTCATCAACGCCCGGGTAGACATTGTGATGGCGTCCGAACTGTCGGGCATTGTGGCGATTGAAGAGTTCGAGAAGATCAAAGGCGCGCGAATCTTCGACCCGAAGAAAGTCGTGTTCGTGATGGATCACTTCACGCCGGCCAAAGACATCAAGAGCGCCGAGATCGTCAAACGTTGCCGCGAGTTTGCCCGCGAACACGGCATCACCTTCTTCGAGGTCGGCCGCGCCGGAATCCAGCACATCCTTCTGCCGGAGAAAGGCCTGGTCTCACCGGGCGACCTCATCGCCGGCGCCGACTCGCACACCTGTACCCACGGCTTCCTCGGCGCGTTCGGCACGGGTATCGGTTCCACCGACGCGGCGGCGGCCATGGTCCTGGGCGAAATCTGGTTGAAGGTTCCAGAGAGCGCCAAGTTCGTCTATCACGGTCAGCCGCCCCGGTGGGTGGGCGGCAAGGATTTGATATTACACACTATCGGCCAGATTGGCGTGGATGGCGCGCGCTATCAGGCGATGGAATTCACGGGCGAGGCCCTCGATCACCTCGGCCTGGCCGACCGTTTCGCAATGGCGAACATGGCGATTGAGGCCGGGGCCAAGACGGGCCTGTTCGCCGCCGACGAGAAGACGCGCGAGTTTTGCCGCAGAGCGGGCGCGCGCGAGGGCGCGTGCCACCGAAGCGATCCTGACGCAGAGTACGCCGCCGTGTACGAGTTCGACGTTGAGAAGTTTGAGCCGTTCGTCGCCCTGCCGTTTTTACCGGAGAACGTCAAGCCGGTGTCGGAGTTGGCCGGATTGGAGATTGACCAAGTTGTGATCGGCATGTGCACCAACGGCAATCTCGAAGACCTGCGCGCCGCCGCCGAAGTCTTACGCGGGCGGAAGACTCACCCGCGCGTGCGAACGGTCATCATCCCCGGCAGCCAGAAAGTGTATCTCGACGCATTGCACGAAGGACTCATTGACATCTTCGTCGAGGCCGACTGCTCGGTAAGCACACCGACGTGCGGCCCGTGCCTCGGCGGGCACATGGGCGTGCTGGCCGCCGGCGAGCGGTGTGTCTCGACCAGCAACCGCAACTTCAAAGGCCGCATGGGCCATGCCACGAGTGAAGTGTATCTGGTGAATCCTTATGTGGCGGCGGCCTCGGCAGTGGCAGGCCACCTCGCCTCGCCGACTGAAGTCTTGAAGTGAAAGCAACACAGGTTAATCCATGACATCTGCCTCTTCTCTGCCCTCAACCATTGGCGGCTTGCTTACCGAACGGGCTAACCGCCAGCCCGACCACACTTTCCTGGTGAATGGCGACGAGCGCTGGACTTACGCCCGGGCCGAGCAACAGGCGGCGGCGTTGGCAAGGGGACTGTGCGCGCTGGGATTGCGCCCTGGCGACCGGCTGGGAATCATTTTGCCAAATCTCGCGCAATATGTGATTGCCATCTTTGCCGCCGCCAAAGCCGGAGTGATTCTGGTTCCCATCAACACCCGGCGCAATAAGGCTGAAGTGTCGGCGCGCCTCTCGAAGACTCAGCCATCGGCCGTCATCACTGATGCCGATCACTTGCCGATGATGCGTGAACTGCGCCGCGATGTGCCTGAACTGAAACACGTGATTGCACTGGAAGGGGATGCCGATGGCGTAATTGGTTTTGAGAGTCTTCTGGCGGCCACCGCCACCTCCCGCTTGCCGGAAATCGCTCCGACAGACCCGGCGGCGATCATCCACACCCTCGGCAACTCGGGCCAGCCGCGCGGCGCAGTGCTCACGCACGGCGGACTATTGCAAAATGCGGCGGCCATCGCCGCCGGTCTGGCCTGCACCGCCGACGATGTGTTCCTCGGGGCGGTGCCGTTTTCCAATTCATTCGGCCTCGCGCCGACTATCCTGGCTTGCGCGGTTGCGGGCGCGCAACTTGTGCCCCTGTCAATCTATCATCCCGGCGAAGCCCTGGCGTTGATCGAGAGAGCGAAGATCACGGTGCATCACGGCGTCCCCACCATGTTTGCGCTTGAACTCAATCATCCCGACTTTCGCGCAGAAAGGTGCGCCAGCCTGCGCACCGGCATTATGTCCGGCGCGCCTTGCCCGCCTGAGTTGGTGACTCGCGTGCGGGAGCAGATGCACTGCAACGTGGTGCTGGCCTATGGCCTCACCGAAGCCTCGCCCGCCGTCACGATGACTCGTTTGGATGATGGCCCGATTACGGCGACTCAAACGGTGGGCCGGCCGTTGAACGGCGTGTCGTTGAAGGTGGTGGATGCCGACGGAAACGCCTTGCCCGAGGGCTCGGAAGGCGAACTATGCGCGCGCGGTTACAACATTATGCAAGGCTACTGGCATGACCCGGAAGCTACGGCTCAGGTGCTCGATGCCGATGGCTGGTTACATACCGGCGACCTGGCCGTGATCGATCCCGATGGTCCGGTGCGCCTCATCGGGCGCAAAGGCGAGATCATCAACCGGGGCGGTTTCAAAATCTATCCCGGAACTATAGAGATGGTCTTGCGTTCGTACCCTGGCGTAAAAGAAGCGGCGGTCGTCGGCGTGCCCGATTCGATTTTCGGCGAGATCACCTGCGCCTGCGTGGTGCGCGCGCCGGGCGCAAATTTTGGCGCTGATTCACTACGGGCCTTCGCCGCCGAGCGCCTGGCCGACTCGGCGGCGCTCGACCGGGTCGTGTTCTTCGAAGCCCTTCCCCGGCGAGACAGCGGCCCGGTGCGGAAAGACCTCTTGCGAGAGCGGGTGCGGATACGCGGCCACGCCTGGAAGTTCGGCAAGAACATTGACACCGACGCCATCATCCCGGCCCGTCACTGCAACACCGCCGACCCGCGCGAGTTGGCCCAGCACTGCATGGAGGACGCCGACCCCGACTTCGTCCGCAAGATGCGGCGGGGCGATGTGATCGTGGCCGACACCAATTTCGGTTGCGGCTCATCGCGCGAAGTTGCGCCCATCAGCCTCAAGGCCGCCGGAGTGTCTGCCGTCATCGCCAAATCCTTTGCCCGCATCTTCTTCCGCAACTCGATCAATATCGGCTTGCCGATTCTGGAATGTCCGGCGGCAGTGGATGCCATCGAGCAAGGCGATGAGGTGGAAGTGGAACCGGCCACGGGCGCCATTCGCAACCTCACTCGCGGCGAGACTTACCGGGCCGAGCCATTCCCTGATTTTCTGCAACGCATCATTGATCGAGGCGGATTGCTGGCCTACGTCGAAGAGCGGTTGGCGGCAAGATTATAGAGCAAGATTCCACCTTGCTCTACTAAGGGTTTGTCAAAGAATTAATCCGCAGATTACACAGATTTTCGCAGATGTTTTAATTAAAATCTGCGTTCATCTGCGTAATCTGTGGATAACTAAGGAGAAACTTTGTGAATCCCATCGAACATCTTTTGGAAGACCATCGCCTCATCATGGCCCAGGTGGCCGATTTGCGCCGGGCGACCGCCGATTTGGGCGCGCGCGGCGAGGCCGCCCTGGCCGATGCCCTGCCGGTGCTGGGCCGCATCGGCCACATGATGGAAACGCAGTTGGCCCTGCACGCGAAGAAGGAAGACGAGGCGCTGTTCCCGGCCCTGGAGGCCGTCTTTGGCGAACAAGGCGGCCCAACCGGCGTGATGCGGATCGAACACAAAGAGATTCACGGCCAGGGCGAGATTCTCCGCAAAACGCTCCACGAATTGCACCAGGTTGAGCATCCGCAAATTGAAGCCGGGGCGGAGAAGTTGAAAGCGTTGGCGGTCACGGGCGGCAGTGCTGACATGTTGAAGGTCAACGCCGAAGAGATCATCCGCCTGCTCGACATGCACTTTGGCAAGGAAGAGGACATCCTGTTTCCTATGGCTCTGAATATGCTTGACGACGAAGGGCTGGCGGAAGTCGGCCAGAAAATAGAGGCGATGCTGGCATGATAGGCTTTACGCTCACTGACGAACAACGCGAGTTCCGCGACATGGCTCACAAGTTCGCGGAGAAAACTATCCGCCCGGTTGCGGCTGAGGCCGACGAAAAAGAAGAAGTGCCGTGGGACGTTCTGGAAAAGGCGCACCAGGCGGGTTTGATCACCTATTCCTTTCCCGAAAAGTATGGCGGCGGCGGCGTGGACAGTGTGCTGACCAAAGCCCTCGTGGACGAAGAAATATTCTGGGGCTGCGCCGGGATCGCGACGATCATCGGCGGCGCGGCGCTGGCGGCCACGCCCATTTTGATCGGCGGAACCGAAGCGCAAAAGGAAAAATACATATCGTGGCTTTGCCGGGGCAGCCCCGGCGGTCGCCCGGCCCTCGGCGCGTACGCCCTCACCGAGCCGGGGGCCGGCTCCGACCCGGCAGGCATGACCACCGTCGCCCACCGCAAAGGCGACCGTTACATTCTCAACGGCCAAAAGGTCTTCATCACCAACGCCGGCTTGGCCGACGTGTATGTCGTCTTCGCCACCGTCGATCTCTCGCGTGGTGCCGACGGCATCACAACTTTCATCGTCGAGAAGGATTGGAAAGGCGTGATGCCGGGCAAGAAAGAAAAGAAGATGGGCATCCGCGCCTCGCACACAGCGGCCATCTCGTTTGTGGACGTGGAAGTGCCGGTGGAGAATCGGCTGGGCGAGGAAGGCGAGGGGTTCAAGATCGCCATGCGCACGTTCGACATCACGCGGACGCACATTGCCGCCGGGGCTGTCGGGGTGGCGCGCGCCGCTTTCGAATACGCTCTGGCTTACGCCCACGAGCGCAAGCAGTTTGGCAAGCCGATCTTTTCCTTCCAATCTATTGCCTTCATGCTGGCCGAGATGGCGATGAACATTGATGCGGCCCGTTTACTGACGTGGCGGGCGGCGTGGCTCTACGACAACGGCCTGCCCTGCACGACCGAAGCCAGCATGGCTAAAGCTTACGCCGCCGACGCGGCCATGAAAGTGACCACCGACGCGGTGCAGATTCTCGGCGGCTATGGCTACATGCGCGAATATCCGGTGGAGAAGTGGATGCGCGACGCCAAGATCATGCAAATCTACGAAGGCACGGCCCAGATTCAACGGCTGGTGATTTCAAGGCGGTTAAAGGCATGAAGACTTACAACATCGGCGTCATTCCGGGAGACGGCATCGGCCCGGAAGTGGTGGCCGAGGGACTCAAAGTTCTGCGCGCCGTCAAAGACGGCTTCGATGTCAATCTCGTCGAGTATCCTTACAGCGGCGCCTATTATCTGAAAACCAAAGAGCTTGTGCCGGATCGCGTTATCAACGAGTGGCGGGCGCTGGATGCCGTGTTCCTGGGTGCGATTGGTCATCCGGGTGTTGAGCCAGGCCTGGTCGAGCGGTCGGTCATCATGGGCTTGCGGATGGGTCTCGATCTGTACGTCAACCTGCGCCCGGTCAAGCTCTTCGCCGAGCATCTGTGCCCGCTCAAAGGTAAGACACCAGCCGACATTGACTTTGTAGTCATCCGCGAAAATACCGAAGACGCTTACGCCGGCGCCGGCGGCATCTTCCGCAAAGGCACGCCGGACGAAGTGGCGATTGCCGAGATGATCTTCACGCGCAAAGGCACTGAGCGAGTTATTCGATATGCGTTCGAGTTGGCGCGCTCACGCCCGCGCCGCAAACTCACAATGGTGGACAAAGCCAACGCCATCCGCGCCCAGGACCTGTGGACACGGACGTTTGCCGAAGTGGGCAAAGAGTATCCCGACGTAGAGCAGAATCACTTGTACGTGGATGCCTGTTGCATGTTGATGGTGAAAAGTCCTGAGGCCTTTGACGTGGTGGTGACGACGAATCTGTTTGGCGACATCATCACCGATCTGGGCGCGATGATTCAGGGCGGGATGGGCACTGCCGCTTCGGGCAACATTCACCCCAGCCGGAATGGAATGTTCGAGCCGATTCACGGCTCCGCGCCCGACATTGCCGGGCAGGGCGTCGCCAACCCCATTGGCGCGATTCTGTCGGTGGGAATGATGCTGGACTTCCTCGGCGAGAAGCGCGCCGCTGAAAAGGTGGAACGGGCAGTGGCGGCCCTGCTCACCTCACACCGTCTCCCTTCGGTGGATGCCAAAAGCGGCCTGAGCACAATTCAGATCGGCGACATGGCGGTAAGAGAGATGGCAGAACAGTAAACCGCGCGCTCCCCTCATTGATAACCCGCTTCGACAAACCCCGTGTCTTGTGAACAATATCACTAAATTGACAAAGTCCGTTTTCATGCTAGACTAAAAATGTCTCACTTGTTTGACGGAATGATTACAAACTGACATATGTCGAAGCGACCTCAACTTCAGACGCAGTTCGTTATTTTTGTTCTATTTGGCGACGTGATTATTCCCAGAGCAGATCGAGTGTGGACGTCCAGCTTATTGCAGATGCTGGAGGTGCTGGGCGTAAGTGAACGGGCGGTCCGTTCGACCATTTCGCGCATGAGGCGCAAGGGCTGGCTCAAACCGGAACGGGATGGCCGTCACAGCCTTTACACCCTCACCGCCAGGGGCCGCCGAATTATAGAAGAAGGCGGCCAGCGCATTTTTGAGCCGCGCAAACTGGAGTGGGATGGTCAATGGCACCAGGTGGTGTATTCACTTCCGGAGAACAAACGCAATCTCCGCAACGACTTACGCAAGCGGCTGACCTGGCTGGGCTTTGGGCGGCTGGCCCCGGGCACGTGGATATCGCCTCATAATCGCTTGGCCGAGGTGGAAGTGGTGATTGACGATCTTGGGGCAGGGCAGTTTGTAGGGTGTTTTTCAGGATTGCGTTTGACCAATGGTGACAACCGCGAACTTGTGGAACGTTGTTGGGATATGAAAGGCCTTAACTATCTGTATAGCCGGTTCATCGGCCAGTGGGGGCCGGAATACGAAAAATGTACCGAGGCCCTTACCCGTGGAAATGAATTGTCGCCGGCACAATGCTTCGCCCAGCGGTTTTGGGTTACCCATGAATACAGCCCTTTCCCTCGGCTCGATCCGAATTTGCCGTCAGCTTTGTTGCCGGATGGATGGTTGGGCGACAAGGCCGCCGAAATTTTTTATGGATACCGAAGCCTGTTGAACAAACGCTCGGATGAGTTCATCGCTGAGACTTTGCAAAGCCCAAACGGCCGGAAGATTGATGGCAAGTGAGATCAAGGAATGAGTCAACAAAACTTGCAATTGAAAAATGTGCAGGCAAATATCAAGAGCTGGTCTGAAAGCGGACTGGCTCTTTTATTTATGAGTATTATCCTCTGAATTATCTGACTTTTGTCAGGTTTGGATGACTCGATTCTGTGGAGAATACGATGAGCGATTTCCTTCTTGACACCGCGTTGCCGCGCAAAGAAACGCCCCGGCTCTCAAGTTTTGAGTCGCCGCCGAATCCTGCCCTGGTGGCCGAAGGCTGGGAGCGCCGCTTTACGGTGGATGGGAGGCGGCTGAAAGAGTACACCACGCTATACACCGCGCTTGGCTATGAAGTGCACATTGAACCGCTTCAGTCTGCCGAGGTCGGCCCAGACTGCGCCGACTGCCGCTTGATCGCCTTGTTGCAGTTTTCCACCGTCTACACTCGCAAGCAGGTGAAATGACGCCATGCGCTTATTGATTAGAAGGAGGCCAGCCCCATCGAGACGATTTCACTGCCACTGTCACTTCATTACTGTCGTATCGGCCCTATAGTTTTGCAGGAGAAAAGATCACCATGAGCGACCAATACAAATATATTCTCGACGAGAGCAAGCTACCGAAAGCGTGGTACAACATCAACGCCGACCTGCCGGTTCCGCCCCAACCCGTCCTGCACCCCGGCACGATGGAACCCGTCACCCCCGACTTCCTCG